>JAFEAQ010000022.1 GCA_018266295.1 Bdellovibrionales bacterium
AGAAGGTTTTCTATCTGTCGTTTGGGTATCTTTTGATAGCTTCAAGGTTGTTTGAGCTGAGATTTGCTGACCTGTAATCTTATACCCACGGCGAGCGTTGGTGATTTTTCTTGCGATTAGTGAGGTCACAGATCTTAGGAAGTTCTGAAAGCCCTCGCGGTACTTGAATTTAAGCTTGATGTGAAGGTGATTCCCGACATTGACGACTTCTGCGATCTGTACACCCCATTTTTTTGATTTGGATTTAAGGATTTCGCGGATGATTTGTTGATTCTTTGGAGTGAGGAAGTTCCATGGGCCTTTTGCTTTTTCTGACTTAAGGGTGAGGTGAATCCATTTCTTTTCTGAAAGTGGACGGTATTCTTTACGGCGACCTTTTGATTCTATTCCCCCATGAGTGGTTCTTCCGTACTTATGTTTTGTAGCACCAGAGTCATGATAATCAAAAAGTGGGGAGGTGGATTTCTTCATTCACGGGCAATATAATAATTTGTTGATATGGGGTCAATGGATTTAGTGCTAAGTAAATGATTTATAAGAAGATTTAAGATTTCTACTTCTCTCTATTCTTTCTTCTCTCTACGTAATTATTTGAATTCATCAGCTCCTTAAGAGGCATGTTGAGAGTTTCAATTTTTCCGTGATGTGCGATGAGACTTGCGTGCTCGCCCAGTCGCTTACTTTGCGTGGGCCATCCGTCCGTGAGAACGGGGCTGTCCGACCATCGTGGTCGGCCAGGCGAGGTTAGTTGGGGCGATTTAGATATTTTTTGGGATCGGTGAAAAGGTACCAGGTCGCTTTTCCGGATCAGATCTTGTTGGTTTGATGTGAGCTTGGTTTGGGATTCATTCCTTGCGCCTGCCTAGGTGTCGTGGCTCAAAGACGTGGGTTGCTATTTATTCGGTCTGATCAGCCGAAGGCTCACTGAGAGCCGTTAGGCGATGCTCGGTGTGAGCTTCTGCTACCTTTTCGAGGAAGATTTGCGGGCGGCGGGGCTACTTCAGGCCGAGGAGGAGGTCGAAGTCTGCTTTGCTGAGGGCGTTGCTGCCCGGGCCGACTTCGGTTTCTTTTTCGGTGTTCGTGAACAAAACTTGGAATTTGCGATCCTTGCGGTCCTTCAAGAGCTCAATCTTTTCTTCGAGCGATTCATGCATGATGTATCTAAACACCTGGACGGCTTTGCTTTGACCAATACGATGCGCGCGATCCGTCGCCTGATTTTCAACCGACGGATTCCACCAAGGCTCGAGATGGAAAACATAGCTCGCCTTCGTAAGGTTCAAACCCACACCGCCCGTTTTGAGCGTCATCACAAGGACCGCTCCCCCCGGAGTTTTATTAAACTGCTGCAAGATCGTCTGACGCTGCTTCGTCGGAATCCCACCATGCAAAGCAAATACCGGAATGCCGGCGGCTTTCATGAGAGCCACAGTGCGCTCCAGAGTTTGCAAGAACTGAGTAAACACCAAAGCGCTTTCCCCCGACTCAACAATCTCAGTGACTGAATCCATCAAGGTCTCAAGCTTGGGCGGAACTTTTTCGTATTTCACATTCGGTAACGCCGCCGGGTCCGAACACGCCTGCCGCAATCTCAATAATGCCGTCAACATCTGCAATTGCACACTGGCTTCGCCTTGAGCGGCCATAGTTTCCTGAACGCGCTGATTGTAAGAAAGCGCAATGTCACGATAGATCGACTTTTGCCGCTCTTCGAAAGCGATACTGACCTTGGTTTCTTGCTTTTCAGGCAACTGATCGAGAATTTCTTTTTTTGTACGACGAAGCATGAGTGGTTTGATTTTGAGCTTCAAATCATCCATCTCTTCACGCGTGACCATTTCGCTATTGACGAACTGGCGGCGGAAATCGTCGATCTTGCCAAGGCTCCCAGGCACGAGTAAGTCCACCAAAGAATAGAACTCGCCATAGTGATTTTCCATGGGCGTTCCGGTCAGACAAATCTTAAACTGTGCCGTCAGCGCACGGGCACTGCTCGTGCGTTTGGTAGTGATATTTTTTAAATTCTGAGCTTCATCAAAAATCAGAACTTTCCATTTGTACTGATTCAGGAAGCTCTCATGCTCCATCAAAAGTCCATAGGTCGTGATCACCACAATTTGTTCTTTGTGTTCAAGACGGCGGCCAATGCGGCCCATTTCTTTATTCGAGAAAACTTCCAGTGGAATTTCCGGCGTGAACTTTTCCACTTCTGATTGCCAGTTAAAGATCAAAGATGATGGAACGACGATCAGCACCTGCCCCATCTCGCCCTTCTCACGCAGATCATCAAGAAACGCCAGCGTCTGCAGAGTCTTACCCAAACCCATATCATCGGCGAGAAGCGCCCCTAAACGGAGCTGATAAAGATCCTGCAGCCATAAAATGCCACGCGACTGGTAAGGTTTTAACTCCGCCTTCATCGAAGACGGTAATGTTAACAACCGGCTTGCGCCCCCAAGACTGTCATAGAATTTGCAAAGCTTATCCCACTCTTCATCGCCGCGAATTCCAACACCCGAAGCGCGAAGGGCCAATAACTCCAAAGTCTGATGGCGCGGCAGATGATAAACCTTATCACCGGCTTTGCGCTTGGAGTTTTCCACTTTGCCTTTTTGCAGTTTCTGCCAGAAGTTTTCAAGACGACGCAAAGACGGCATCTGTTTTTGCGGTACCAGGAAAAGCCTTCCTTCGTACTCAATCACGCCGCCCGCACCAAGACTCAGGAATTTATCCGGGTCAACTTCTTCCCCACGCAGGAAGAATTTAGGATTCAGCTCAAACCAGTTAAAGTTCTTTTGCTCGCCCTCGACCTGCAATAAGAAATCGACATGGAATTCATCATCCTGCAGTTCCTGTAAAGGCTGATCCTTATAGTAAATGCGATAGCCATGTGGAATCACGGACTGCAAAGACTCCAGCGCTGTGTGCACGCCGCCCGCCTTCTTTTCGCCTTCCGCCGCCGGGAAATGGAAACTCACTTCATTCCACGGCTGACCCTCATCGGATTCTTGATTAGAAATCTTAGATAGCAACGACGTGCGTGACTTTTTAAAGACCTCGCCACCCGTGACGAGGGCCATCTTTTTCAGGATCTCATACAAAAGACGGAACTCACGTTCAATCACGCCCTCAAGAATAACTTCGCCATACTCTGAGTAAAAAGCTTCGCTATTATTCAGCGCTTTAAATGTCAGTTGCACGAAATCTTCAAAGCACGCAAGCACTGGACGAGAGCAAAGCTCCGTCAGCGCCAGGTCTTTGACAAAAACACCGCCTTGGCCCGCAATCAACAAACTCTGCACACGTGGATGCAAAGAGAAAAACAAATCTTCTTTCTTTACAACAGAGCCATCCGTCAGATGACCGTCAAAATGCAAAGACAGAGTTTCCAGCAAAACATATTGAAGAATGCCCAAGTGTTTGAGCATCTTCATATCCCACTCGCGCTTGGTCCGAATGCGGGTCGCAAGATCTTTCGCGTCCACGTTCAATAAGTAAGGTAACCCCTGAGACAAGGCTTTGAGATAGAGAACCGTCTTCGTGGACCAGCCACGACGAACAAGATCCTTTTGCCCGTTCACGCGCGCCTGATGCTGGATATAGAAACTGCCGTTTTCCTGCAGACGGATTTCCGTTAAACTCTGATGCGGCTGAAGCGTGCGGCTTTCGCCGTCGATCTTCACCGGAATGGCGCGTGTGCGCAGATAGCGGAGCAAAGTTTTGACTTCGAGTTCGCCGGTCAAATCCACAGTCGGCATCTGACGCTCGGTTAAGACGAGATCTTCGGAAATTCCAGAAAGTGTTTCTTGCAGCTGACTGAACTCACGCATCCACGGATGCACGAGCACCACTCCATCGACAGGATCAACGGCAAAAGACTCGTAAAAATTGAATGGCCGTTTGCGGAAGCTCATAAGCTTAAATTCCGCTTCAAGCTCTTTGCGTTCGCGGAAATCCACCCGCCAGTCGACTTCATTCACCGGATCAAATTCCACCGATTGAATTTTCATCGCTTTCTGAGCCGGGCTCTTTGCTTGCAAATAGAGGTCTATTTTACGGCGATTGTGATAATTCACGACATTCGCTAAAAGCGCCTGCATGATCTCTTCAAGTTCATGCAACGCCTGGCTGATGAATCCCGCACCGGCCTGCTGAATCAACGGCCACTGCACAAAGACCGAAGTCGGAAGCTTCGCCTGTGGCAACAACTCACCAGGCACCATGCGCTGCAGAGGATGACGTAAAATTTCGCGCGCACTGATCTGTTGGCCGTTACTGAAGTTGTAACGGATCATATCGGCCATGCGGTTTTGTTTATTCACTTCATTAAAATAATGTTCAGAGTACGCCGTGAGTTTTTTGCGAAAGACTTCTGGCAAATTCCACAGGCGTGGCGAAAGAAGCTCTTTGCCTTTTTCGACTTCAATCAGTTTGTACTTGGCAAAATGCACATCGAGCAACTCACCCAGCATCGGGCCTTTTAAAAGCGGTTGTTCATCCAGGACAAGACTCAAAGACTCCAACAACACACCCACCGTAGAGGGATCGTTATAACGAGGATTATCAAACGCGCCGAGGAAATCAGGCCCTTTGATTTCCCCCGCAAGGAGTTTCAAATCCGGGTGCTGAATATCCTCAGCCTCCATGGTGGTTGCCTGCCACAAAAGAATAAAACTCGCCCACTGGTGCGGGCACGTCGTTGCCGAGCGGCCGTTTTCTACACACTGAGAGCAAGAGAAGTTCAGGATTCCCTGGGGTTTTTCTTCCACAATCCGGACCGTGGCTTTGCGTTCGGCGTTCCAGAAGAAAATCAAGGTCATGATTCCAGGCTCGACACTTTTTAGTTCATAGCCTTCGAAAGCACCCCCCTCGATGAGTTTGAGTGCCTCCTCATAAGGCATGCGCTCGCCCAAGGGCACCCGTTCGCTCGGGTCCTTCAGATGGGAAACGCCTTGTAAAGTCATTGGAATCAGAAACAATTTAAGCCCTTCAGGCCTTGTCAGAAGCCATCCGGTAGAATGCCCAAAGAGGGTCTCAAAGTCACGCGCCATTTACAGACTAAAGACATATCTGATTACGGACCTGAGACCGTTTCTAAGGAGTCTTGAGGCGCCACAGAAAGAAACGTTCGATTTACAGACGTTGGGGAAGCCTATTTACTTTAAAAATCAGCAGCTTATGCCGTTAGTAAAGGTATATGGACCACGCAAGGGTTGAATCTTCCAAGACTATGCTGATTTTAAAGGCGCAAACTTATAGTTTGGCGGCGACGGAAGTTTTCTTGCGCAATCGCGGTTGGAAGCTTTTTATTACAACCGACGTCAAAGAAGCTTTGCTAAAGCTTGTCGAGCAAAAATTTACATACGTTCTTCTCAGCGTCGATCATCCGAATAAGAAAAACTCTCTCTTGCCACAGCTGATCCGTCACAAGTTTTCAACAGTGGTGATGTGCTATTCAGAAAACTCATCGACTCTGTCTTACAACCGCCTGAACGCTTCTGACAGCGAATACAAAATCTATGCACCGGTGACGGGCCCTGCCGTTGAGCGCTCCATCACCAAGTACTTGCGTGACTTGCAAACCCGCAGCTTGCTCACGATTAAACCCGAGGCCACTGAGTCCCTGCTCTATCGTCAGCCCCATGAAGAGCCGCGCGTAGAATCGGTCGGCGTGTTCGTTAAAGGCAAAGGGCGTTCGCGTGATTTTGGCTCCGTCACGGCAAAAGGCCGAAACTTCAACGACATCGAAGGCCGCATCCGCAATGAGCCCCGCAAAGATCCCGAGTTCCAACAGCGCCACTTTTCGCAGAGGAAGAAACGCAGTGATGCTCTGGATACCATCATCGCGCGCGGTTCGCAGCTATCATTGCTAGAGAATGTGGACTTCCAGGATGGTATTATTGAGCATCCGGTTGAGTCCACCATCAATTCCGGTTGCATCATCGTCGAATCCGAACGCTTTTCAGGCTATCTCGTCACGGCCATGGGCCACAACGAGCAAATCAGTGAAGAGTTCCTCACCGGCGTAAAGAAGAAGCTCTTTAAATACCTCAAAGACAACGGCGAGCACCTCACCGAGAGCGAAGCCTTGGATATTAAATTAAAACCCGTGGCGTTTGAGCCTTGGGCCCTTGAGTACGCGGACTTCTTAAGAACATCCGTGCACAAAGGCGATGAGGTGGCAATTGCCTTCTTCCCTCGCCGCCCGGTGCATGTGACTTTAGAAAATTCAGTCCACAAAGACATGGCGACGATTCACCTCAAAGATCTTAAAGGCGATCGCCAAGTGAATTTCGATTTGTATTTATACTTAGCTACGAACAAGAAATACGTGCTTTACACGCCTCAAGGAGGCGTTTTCTATCAAAAGCAACTGGATCGTTTGAAACAACAGGGAGTGACTCATATGCACATCCCGAAGACAGCCACAGACGCGGTGGCAAAGTACAATGCTCAGAACTACTTAAATGACCTCGTCGATGCCTTTGACCAGAGCGAGTATGCCACTCCGGCCAAAGCACCTGATAAAAGCGCCTAAATTACTGCACGCCTAAATCTTTAATCACGCCATCCACCCACTCACGGTATGCATTGATGCGCGTATAAACCCCGTCTTTATCGCAATTCCCGGCACCACGGCTGGTAACACCCCAATAGAGCAACTCACCGTTGACTTGAACAAACGCCGGACCGCCAGAGTCGATATTGCAAGTACCTGAACGGCGCTCATCGGTTTGCACTTCAGTGTCTGAGAATTTGATATCCTTAATTGGCGACTGCGTCTTTCTGAGGGTTCCATCACCCTTTTGGCTGCGGCCGTTGGTCACACCGTATCCAGCGAAAGTCACCATCGTGCCGTTTTGCAAAGCAGAGTCGTCATTTAAGAATTTTGCCGGAGTATAACCCGCCGGAGCTTCACCCTCGAACTCAACGATCATCAGGTCTTTCCAGTTTTCACGAGGACTTCCCATGGCTTTTTCATGGCCCGGGATCAAACGGTAGTTCGTCACTTGGTGACGCTCAACCTGATCGAGGGTGCCTTCAGAAACCTCAAGACCGAAAGCAACATACATTGCCTCGCCTTTGGTTTCACAGTGAGCGGCTGTCAACACCAGGTTCTTTGCGATCAAAGTACCTGTGCAGTTTTCCCATTTATTGTCGGTGATAGCGACTAAGTGCTTCGCAATTGGATCACTGGATTGAACTGGCTGACCATTAATAATGCCGGCGCTGAATTCGCCGGAAATAGAATTTTTTGGTTGAGAACACGCCCCAACAACGAACAAAGATGCAAGAACAACAACGATTTTCATCGATCCCCTCAGCTTGAAAATTGGAATTTGTAAGGGGCCTATTAATCAGCTATCGGCCCAAGATTCAAGCCGATTATTTCATAAGAAAATTATTCAATGCTTAGAGTCGACCGTCGACCCAAGGGTCGCGAGTTTTTTAGCGTCGTAAGATTTTGAGACTCGAGATCGCCGCCATCAGAACTTCAGGCTGCCAGATGGCGACTTCGACGTAGTTGTATTCAAGGCCAGCGTAAGACTCCATGAGATCCGAGAGCTCGAAGGTGAGCTCAACCACTCGGCCTTCGCCACCCCAGAGTTTTGCGGCCTCTTTGCTCGGAGAAAAAAACACGGCGTCCTTGCGGGCGGTAAAGAGTTGGTTAAGAACTTCCGTGTCGCCTTTTTTGAGTCTGGCAAAAAGCTCTGCCTGCTCCGCACTCAAGCCGCGATAGAGCTTCACACGATGACCATCGGCCATCAGAAACGGCGTCAGCAAAGGCTTCACCGTGCCGCCTCGGCGTTCTTGATAGGTGCCACTTTCTGGATGCCACTCAAACCAGGTTTCGGTTTTTGCGATGTCGGCGGTTCTGACTTTGGAGTCATAAACAACCACCTTCTGCTGGCGGAAGTTTCCTTCTGCAAACATGTTGTAGTGGAAAAACCCCACGCCCCCGGCCATGAGGCTCATTTTATTCCCGAGATACGTCGGCGCCGTTTTGCTATCTTCGATTCGTTGGGCAAAATTATAAACAGGATTTGCCAGAATCCCGATCTCTTCCTGCCTCCAGTTCGGCTCATAAAAATACTTGGATTCCGCTGGCTTCTGTAAGAGACCCGTTAAAGCCGCCACCACATGATGCATATTCGGGACGGAATGAGGAACCGGAAAGACCTGCCCACAGAGTTCCGCTGAAGCCCAAACCGGGCCTGCCAAAACCAGCACCAAAAGCCCGCTCAGCAGGCCTCGAACAAGATGGATGGTGATGGGCGAACGATACTTTTCCACTCTTTCATGATTAGCAAATGCCTGGCCTGGGATTTTCTGTTCCCAAAGAATTGCTTCCAGATAAAAGGCATTATATTGAATGCCACGAAAAGTGGCGGTCACTGTCTAAAACACCAACACCAGGTCAAAATATTTTGAATTGACCCCCTAGAGCCGGTCCCCGAGGATAGACACCAATGAAGCTCTTACTGCCCTTGCTATTGTTGTTTACTCAAGCCTCTGTTGCGGCCCCTGCCGTGGTGGCGCCGAAATCCTTTGAAGCCTATTCCGGCATGACCGAGGACTTTCCTCCATTTAACTACACCGAAGACGGCAAAGTCGTTGGCTACTCCACTGAGGTGATTGAGCTGGCTTTCGTCAAAGCGGGCCTCAAAACCAACTTCACTCTGTGGCCGTGGCTGCGAGCCTTTAACCAGGCAAAGGACACTCCAGGACACTATGTTTTTTCAACCTCCCGCTCGGCAGAGCGCGAGAAGCTCTTTAAATGGGTCGGCCCCATCACTCGCGATAGTGTCTACTTAATGGTTCTCAAAGACTCGCCAATCAAAGAGGTCTCAGACTTTAAGGCTCTGAAAAAGTATTCCGTTTCTGGCCAGCTCGGCGATCAGCCGGTGGTGTTTTTGCAGCAAAATGGCTTTGATGTTTTCATCAGTGCCGACGAAGAAGCCCGCATGAAAATGTTCAAAGATAAAAAGATGGACATGGACATCATGACCGCGGCCTCGCAAGAAACTTACGAGAAAAACTGGAACCTCAAATACCGCCGGGTTGCCTTCCTTTACGATACCGAATACTGGGCTGCCTTCAACCGCGCAACCCCCGACAGCGTCATCAACAAACTCAACAAAGCCATCACCGAACTCCGCACCAACGGCACCCTCGAAAAGCTCGCTATTAAATACAAAGCCAAATAATCGGCCCAGCTGAAAATAAAAAAGGGGGCGGTTTCCCGTCCCCTCGTTTTCTCAGTCCTTTTGGACTTACTTTGTCTCGTGTTCCTGATTTTCCTCACTCATGATCTTAGCAAGGGCCTTGTCCACGGCCTGGGCGATTTGCAGTTTCTTCTGATTCGCCATCCAGCCGGAGTTTTCTGCACGAACCTTGACGAGCTCTTGCTTCGCAATAGGATCTTTGAAGAAGTTCAGCGCATTGGTACCGGCTTCTTTAAGGTCCTTGTCGCTGGATCTCAGCAAATCCAGGATCTGAGGCAACGCCGGAGCTCCGATCTTACCAAGAGTCTGACTACACCACTTACGCACTTCAGAATCTTTATCACGCGCGCACTTCACCGCTGTTTCGAGAGTCGCATCAGGCTCTTCGGACTTAACATCCATCTCAGCCAAAGCCCGGGCCGCAATCGGCTTGTTCAGACGTTTCGGCTCGGTGACTTCCTGACGAATTGCCAAGAAGCCCGGATGTCCCAAACACTCCAGAGCATCAATCGCCGGGTCATTTTCGTCGCCAGTTTTGATGGCCGCCACGACACTCTCAATGTGCGGCTCCGCCATTTTACGACTTTCCTTCGGCAGTGAGCAAATCATGCTGATCGCACGACGATTCGACGTTGGATTGCCACCGAGATTCGTAGAAACGTACTCCGCCACCAAGTCTTCACGCTTTAAGTTCTTCACTAAGACGTGTGAAGCCACTCCGCTTGTTTTATCGTTATCCAAAAGGCCCGTCAGACGCTTCATCGTCCACTTCGCCTCATCCTCGCCGAGCTTCGGCAAAACCACCGCTGCGGCCTCGATCACTTCGAGGGGCTCTTTTTCAGAAATTCTTTTTACGATCAAGTAGCCAATGCGCTTCACGTCTTCACGCGGAAATTTCATCATGGCGCGAATCGCAGCCGCACGCACCTGCGCGCTCGGATGATCGGTCATGATTTTTGCAAGCTTCGGCAAACCCACGACGGATTTGATCTCAATACACTTCATCGCCGCAATCGCCCAGTAGACCGTGTCTTCAGGCCCGTTCGGGATCAGATTTGCTTGAACGGCTTTGCTCTCATCCTGACAAGGCTTGCCAGATTTCGCCGCTTCCTGGAACTCAATCGCAAGTTCGCTCTTGGCAACGACTTCTGTTTTCGGAGCTTCCTCTTCCGCCGGAGCTTCTTTTGCCGCTTCACCTTCCGCTGCAGATCTTGCCTGTGGAACCATCACGAACTCAGGACGGCTCGCCACATAAGCATTAAAAACCATGTTGCCGAGGAAAATCGCCGTGATCGGAACCAAAGCAAAAACTGGAATGCTTAACAAGAATGCAGAGAAGCGGCTAAACGCCACACGCGAACACCACACAAGGATCGGGCCCATGATGCTACGAACGACGACAAACAAACAGATTGTGCAGATTCCAGGCACCACAGCGCCATGCCAGATCACCGGAGCCCAAGGAGTTTGCCCGGCCATGTAGAAACCAAAAGCAATCCCCGCAGCTAAAACTGCGCGCAGCAACCAGCCCCATGGGGATCTTTTCAAAGCACTTGGAAGGGAGTGAGCAATCCAAATTCCGGCTTTACTGAGAGTTGCGAAGTTTGCATAGAGGCAGGTCGCAACCCCTACCCAGAGAGCGTACCAAACGTACGGCGCATATTTATGCTGAAAGTGGAAGTTCATCCCATCACTCACGATTGCTGCAATAATCATCACAAACAGCAGAAACCATGGGACAAGCAATGCCCGCAGCACATTCATTTTCATTAAGGCCTCCAGTTAACTCAAACCTCAAAAATAAATGAATTCGCGGGCCTAGGTCCAGCATTGATGACCTTTTGACGCGCCCCTTTATGGATGAAGGGCTCCATGAATGAGAGATTTCTCGCCGGCCGCGTACTTTTTCGCGTCTTCTTGGCGGATTCGCTCGAGAGTTTCACGCAATTGGGTGTTGGTCATCGGGCGCTGATGCTTTTGGAAATAGGCCTCGTCTTGTTTGCGAATCTCCTCCAAAAGGTTTTCAGCCACACCGTTTAGAACCGTCATAACGCCCAAAGTTTTTGCCGGAATCTCTTTGTCGATGTTGGGTGCCCCGGTCACCAGGCGCACCAGCGGCCAGAGCGGCGTCCTGCGGCTTGGCTGTACCACGTACTTCGCAGCTTTGGACTTCAGTGTGTCGTGAAAGTTATAATGCAAATCACTCATCCAGCGCATGAGCTCTGAAAGAATCGCATCCTTATGGCGAGAATCACGCATCAGGCGGTAGTCCTTCCAATCCAGCACAAGTTCAAAGTTTGGATCGGTCTCAAGATCATCCGGTGTAATGATGTTGCCTTTTTTTAGATTCATTTTACTGAGGAAGTCTGGATTATTCAGAGTCAAGTTCGCGGGATTCGTTGGAATCTTGATCTGTCCCTGCGAAGCTTTATCGTAAGCGTAAATCGCAAGCTCTACACACGACATCTTTGAATAGTCGGTGAAATCCATGCTGTAATCGTAACGGATTTTATCTTGCACGGCTTTGTTGGCAAAATAAGTGGCCTTCTGCCCTGCCACCGTGTCTTTAGGTCTTAAAACCAGCAGTCGCGCATTTTCGTTTTTAAGCGCAAAATCGATATCATAGTGAGCAACACCCGCGCCTACATAAGATTCCACCGTCCCGACTTTTTGCGTTTTTGCATCGACGTCGACAAACACCACGTGGCTGTAGTGCGAACGATTGTCACTGATTTGCGAGATGATCGCACTAATGAAAGATACGCCACGAGCCAGCATCAAGTCGCCGGCATGAAACTTAAACTGAGGATCATTCAAATCCGGACGCACAAAATACGGCGGATAAGCTTTGCGATCATAAATCGGCACGGGCTGCTTTTGGAACTCGAGCTTTGCCGGATCCTCTTGTTTTACTGAGTATGCAAAATCCCCAAGGTAATCTTCACCATCACGAAGTTTATGAAAAACATCGCGCGCAAGCAGCACGCAATCTTTATTCACTTCAGAGAGTTTTCTGTGAATATTCAAGCGAAGCTGCCAGAAGCTATTAATGGTATCCAACGCATGGGCTTTTAAGTCAGCGTTGGTGTAAGCATTCCAATCAATATTACGCAAATTTTGTTGCAAAGAAGTGAGTGTTGCTGAACACGTATTGCGGTCATAATTTGCCGAGGTCACCTCAGCTAGAAATTTTCCCATGTCTTCTTGAATGGTTCCAGAATCCACAGACGAAGGCTTCCGCAACGTCGAAGCACATCCCAAGCTGACGACCAACAAACCAAAAACCACATGACGAATCATGGAACCTCCGAACTCTACTTTCCATTCTCTATTCATCTATTTTCCAGGGCGAAGCCCTTGGTGTCTATGCGACCAAAGAAGTGATTCGTCGCCCTGCATTCGCATGGACATCGAGGGGCTGTTTGTTATGCTTAGAGGCTATGAAAAATACCGCTAAACTCGTACTCCTTCTGACACCATTTATTCTTTCAACCTCTTTTGCTGCCAAAGACACCTCGACAAAAGGTCCTGTCGCCTCTTCGGATATTCCGGCAAAGCGAGAATTCCCGCTGAACACCGACATCAACCCTTGCCAAGATTTCCATGGCTATGTTTGCTCGAAAGTCGAAAGTTCGTTCAAGCTTCGTGAAGACCGCAGCAATCACATGTTCTCATTCAGCGATTCGCGCGAAAGATTGCTTGAAAGCAAGAAGAAGTACATGAACGAAATCGGCAAAAAGAAAAACCTCGATCCGCGCACAGAGCAGATTCGTGATTTCTACATGGCTTGCATGAACGAGCGCGCCTCCGCCGTGGCTGAAAAAAAAGAGGTCGCAAACACGGTGAAGGCGGTTTCCGCATTGAAGGATTCAGCCTCCGTCATGGCTTTCTCGAATGAGAAAATGCCGAGCTCTTTTGGCAATTTCGTCTACGTCTGGACTGGTGCAAACCTCGATGATCCGCACAAGTACGATGCGATCATGGGTGCGGACTTTATGCGCCTTCAGGATCACAAGTACTATGAAAACGCCGACCTCGTAAAAGACTACGAAAACCTTCTGACCGAGTTCTTTAAGACGGTTTACGGCAGCAAGCTCACAACCGCTCAGGCGCAGAAGAAAGCCGAAGCTGTTGTTGCCTTTGAAAAAGATTTTATTCAAACCTATCCGAAAGCTGCGGTTCGCCGCCAGCGCTGGAGCGAAAAACGCGTTCAAACTCAGGGAGAGTTCTTAAAGAAGTATCCAAACTTGAAGGCCGAGATGATTTTCAAGAACTTCCCAGCAACGATGCTCGTGAATACGCCCATTCCGGAGTCTTTAGAGTTTGTGAATGCGAACTTAAACAAATACCCGGTTGAAGTATGGCAGGATTTGTATTTACTGAAAAATCTCGATGACGTTTTGGATGACGGCTACAAAAAGTACTTCACGCAGAACTTCGACTTCGAAAAGAAATACTTCGGGGGCCCGGTGAAACGCTCAGATCGCCAAGAGCGCTGCACGAAGATGTCGATGAATTACTTCACCAAGGAATTGGATGCGACACTGCTTGAGCAGCTCTTCCCTAACTTCGACGAAGCTCAAGTGCAAGAAATGGGTCAGCGTATCCGCGAAAGCATTCTGCGTGGCCTTGCCAACAACGACTGGCTCTCGAAAGATGCAAAGAAACAGGCCACTGAGAAAATTAAAACCGCGCGCTTACAACTCGTAAAACCCCACAATGACCGCGAATGGGATTTTAATCTTGTTGGCAAGTACTCAGAGACTGACAAAATAGCCAACCAGCATCAGTTCAATGAACTGCGCTGGAAAAAGATGCTAACGGAGGCTCAAGGCCCGGTAAACCAAGATGCTTGGGGTATGGGACCGCTCACCGTGAATGCGTACTATAGCGAAAACGAAAACAAGTTCGTCGTCCCTATCGGAATTTTGCAATATCCATTCTTTGACTCAAAGCAGGCCATCTATGAAAATTTGGGGGCCATTGGCACAGTGATGGGTCACGAACTCGGCCACAGTATCGATGACAATGGTTCGAAGTACGATGCCAGCGGCAAACTCAACCCGTGGATGCCGATGAAGGATTTGAATGAATTCAATAAGCGCTCTGAGCGCTTGGTGGAGTTCTTTAATAAATCCGGCCACGACGGCAGACTGACACTTGGTGAAAACGTTGCGGACCTTGTGGGCCTGACTTTCTCATACAGTGCGGCCTTCCCGACAACGAAGCCGACAAAAGAAGAACAGCAGAAGTTTTTTGTAGCGTATGCAAAGTCTTGGTGTGCAGTGACTCGCCCGGATTATGAGAAGCTCATGATGAAGACGGATCCGCATGCAATGGGCTGGGCGCGTATTAATGAACAAGTGAAGCACCAGCCGGCCTTTGCTGAAGCATTTAGCTGTAAGGCCGGGGATGCGATGAATTTACCGGATAAAGAGCGTGTCAAAATCTGGTAGAGCTAGTGAACATCTTGGCAGTTCAGGCGGTAAGTAACAGTCTTGCCGTCTGCTGATTTCATTGTGAAGCCGTCTTGATTTTCTTCATCGAAATATCTCCACAACTCAACGCCATTTTTTCTTTTTGCATCGATATTGTAAACCACATCAGCTGAAGTTGCGACAGCGTTGAATGACTGCAATTGAGTTCTTTGACCGTTTTTGATTTCGTTGATTTGAACTTTTACTTTCCAAACAGCGTCGTAGTCGATGCCATAGGCAGCCTGGCTGCGGATGTTGGCGATTTCTTCAATCACAACTTCTTTTTGAGTTGATGTCGTAGCATGTGTCTCTTTGCAGACTGTAGTGGCTGCTTGAGCTTGGAATGTCATCATGACAATTGTGAATGCTAGTGATGTAACGAGTTTCATAAATCCTCCCTCGTGTTGATAAAGAAGTTATACGCCCGCTCCTTCAAAACGTGAAATGCATGATATGACAGTTATTATTCATTTTAAGGGTTATATAAGTAGTTGAAACTACGGACAATTGGTGATGTTGATTCCGCCCTAGACCTAGTCATTCGTCTGTAACGTAATTTTATGGATAAACCGCATCCCAGCGAAGGCGGTTCTTTAGTTTTCTTATTTCGGTGCAGATCTGAAGCTCACGAGATCTTCGAGAGCGCCTAAGGTCCTCTCGAGAATTTTCACCATTTGCACATTGGGTGCATCGATTTGTTGTTTCTCGAAAAGTTTATTCAAAGTGTCCGCCATTCTTCGGCCCGCCAGAAAAACACGGGCGTCGATGGTGGGACTCGCTTTGCCATAGTAAGAATCTTGATCCTTTAAATACTTATCGTCGTAGGCGGTGTCTTGGAGGGCCATCGATTCGTTGTACCATCCACTCACATTCTCAAGGCGCTCTTTCGGAATGGCTGCGGCTTCAAACTTTGTCATGAGCTCGCGGCCATAGACAACGCTAATGTCGGGGCCTCCTTGAGTCATATTAGGTGCTAAGCGCTCCATGATAATATCAGAGTCCCACACGCGGTGCAGGTTCGTATCTTTACTGCGCCACTTTAGCGCAATCGAATTACCGCCGCGGTTCTCAGCTCGCCCTGTGTGCAAAGGCTGATGTAAATCACCGATAAAATGGATCAAGAACTTCAACGAAGATTGCTTTTCATCGCGTGTGACATTCGGATTTTGCAGGTTTTTCTGGGCGGCTAAGATCGCTTCGACAACACCGGGATTATAATTGCCGTTGGGATCCAGACCTTCGATTCCTTTTTTGTAGGCGTTTTGATTTTTACGAAGTACATCGCCTTCGATATTCGGCATATTCTGATAGTGATACGGGAGTGTGTGGGAATACTCCGCTTGGCCACGAAGACTATCGGCCCAGTTCACGGCATCAACGAGTCTCTGACCATCGAGAAGGTCTTCAACGGCGGCACGGGTTTGCGGCGTCAAATAGGCTTCCGCAATCAATGCTGTCGTCTTATGGCCGACCGGGCCCCAGGCAAAGCCTTGAGACAAACAAAATGTTGCAGACAAAACTCCAACGGCTTTAAGAATTTTTACTTCAAGAAATTTCACAGCGCCTCCCGGTATTCGCTTTTATTGCCCACGATAAAAAAGCTTTTATTAAACTTTTCCCCTCTCGAAAAAACGCCTTTCTTTGGCTTGAAAGAGCCGATTCATGACTCTTCAAAATGCATCCGTTGCAGATGAGGGCTCCAAGTCAGAGCAAAGATCACATAGAGCAAAAGCAGTGCCTTCGAGGTCTCAAGAGCCCTCATCAGAGTGAATTCGTTTCCGGGATGTTTATCAGTTCGACACTCACAGAAAAAGCCTGAGCCTTAAATCTTTCTTAGAATTTTCAGGGGGTTATCTTTCTGGATCGTCAGAGCGCGCCGTGCTCCCGCGGTTCTTAAAAAGCTTTTGGTTGCTTTATTATCTGCAGAAATTAGCATTCCCGCAGAGCTTCGCTTAAATTTTTTCTGCTTATATTTCATTTACTAATTGAAGGAGCTCTCAATGAAAAAACTTATTCTCGGCGCTTGCCTGTTAATCTCTATGAACGCTTTGGCTTTGGATCTGAGCAATGATCAAGTTGCGAACCCTGTTCAAGATGCAACGAACATCACAGCATCAATCGGTGCACGTGGTGCGATTCTTTTGTCTTCTGTGACTTGCAGGCAGTCCGGCACTGCGGATCATTTCTTTCTGACTTGCAGTGTTCAACGTCGCTTGACTTATCAAGATGGCAACATCAAGGACGAAGGCTTTGGTTGTATGATGGAGTATTCTTTGAACAAGAGTGGCCAAGACTATACTCGTGATACTTGGGAATGCCCGATCTTGTAATTGAAATAAAAAAGGGGACTTTACTGTCCCCCTTTTTTTTATTCAGCAGCGATGCGCAGTGAGTGCGCCCACTGATAGAGCATATTCTTTGCCTTCGGGAACTCGCGAAGGCCTTTTACGTAGCGAACATCTCCTTGGAAGTTCTCGCTGTGGTTCGCCCAGGCATAGTTGTCTAACCCAATAATGCGGCTCTCAGTCTGAGCATAGTCATAATGCATCTTCATACGATCCGCGATGATCTGATCACGTTGCGCTTCGGGATAGTTTTGCAGGAACTGGTCCGTACCGTCTGGAACAAGCACGATTGGCAGTGAGCTGATTCTTTTTAAACGCTCTACCGTGTCGATGACTTTGACCTTAAAGTAGTGAGCATCCGTATCCGGTGTGCCGTTCAAGTACCAATCAAAGCCCACCCAATCGAGACCCTTTGGAATCCCCCGCTGGCCTGGCAAACCGCAAGTCGCATCAAGCTCCGGTGCATTGTCGAAACAAAAACGATTCCACACGATGTAAGTCGGAATTCCTTTAAAGCGCGCCTTGAGCTCCGCAATCACCAGTTCCAGTGACTGGCGAGTGATATCAAAGCCCGATGGTTCATCAGCGATATAGAATGCAAGGATTTTGCTTTCGTGACCGTCGAAGTACTTCTTTCCTAGGTCATTGAGAACGGCTTTGTAGTTCGGATAAAGACGGCCATTGGAGTGATCAAACATGTGATCGGCAAGATCGATGAAAGCTTTCTTACCTTGAAGCGTGTGGCGGATTTTTCCAAAATACTCCGGGCCAAAGTGAGTCGCCGTCAAATGCGTTGTCGTTTCTTGCGCGTAGACGTTGCTGTCAGGATTCATCGTGCCCGGTTGCAAGTACGTAGCGATAAATTTCAGCGACGGTTTATTTGCTGAGTGCGCACTGCTCGCAAACACTGGCATTGCAAAAATAAGCGATAATAAAAGAGTGATCAGTTGAAATCTGCGCATGTAGCCCCCTCACGCGTTGAATGCGCAGGTATCTTCCACAATTGCAATTAGAGCAACGACTTTATTTTGATATTCTCTCAACACATGCTGCGAACCGCTCATGACTTGTTCCGTGAGTACTGTGTTTTATTGCGGTATTCTCTCCGAAACAGTTTTGAACTAACAACAGTTGTCTTGCTTGAGTTCAGACATCTTTGCCGCCCAAGTGCCCATCTCGCGCTGATACCGGTCGAAAACTTTCCAATCAATGCAGTAACGGGAGCGTGGGCCATCAATCGTGCCTTTAATCAAGCCAGCTTCCTTCAAAGCTTTGAGATGTTGGCTCACTGTCGATTGAGCCAGGGGAAGATCCGCCACTAACTCTCCGCAAATGCACTCACGCTTTTCCGCCAAAACTTTCAGAATCGCGATCCGAGCTGGATGCGACAAGGCTTTAGCAAAATCCGCTATTTTTAGATTTTTGTCAGGAAACTCATTTACTCTTGGCACTGCCATGGACACATTATATATCGTAAACATACGATTAAAGACAAGGGCAAATATGAAAATACTATTTATGTGTATTGCGAACTCGGCCCGCAGTCAGCTAGCTGAGGGCTTGGCGCGCGAGATTTTTCCTCACGCAGAAATTGAGAGTGCTGGCTCGAATCCCGGTAAGTTAAATCCATTTGCCGTTCAGGTCATGAACGAAATAGGCATTGATATTTCGAAACACTTTTCAAAAACGGCTGACAATTTGAGTCCAAAGTTTTTAGCTGGCCTTGATTATGTTATTACTCTCTGCGCAGAAGAAGTTTGTCCGGTCCTTCCTTCTCCCACCGCCAAGAAACTTCACTGGCCGTTTACAGACCCGGCCACCAAAGAGATTCTTCCCAACGAGGAAATGCTCAGGCGTTTTCGCGAAGCCCGGGACCACATACACTCTCGCCTGCTCGAGTTTAAAAAAGAATTGGCACAATGAAACGACGGCTGCTCTCAGAATTTCTAGGGACTGCGGGCCTTCTGATCGTCATCGTTGGGTCCGGCATTATGGGCGAAACTCTCTCGCAAGGAAATGCAGCTGTTGCAATTCTTGCGAACTCTCTTGCTACGGGCGCGGGACTCTATGCACTTATTCAGATCTTCGGACCGATATCAGGTTCCCACTTTAACCCGGCAGTAAGTTTCGCAGAATTTTTATGGAAAAAGCTCAGTGGCCGTGAAACTTTGGCGTACATAGTTGCTCAGATTCTGGGGGCTATTACCGGCGTTTTGTTGACTCACTACATATTTGGCCTAGAGATCTTCCAAACTTCCCAACACGATCGAGGAGACTTAAGATTTTTTGTCTCAGAGGTCATTGCCACTTTCGGCTTGCTGATGGTGATTGCGCTCTCCGGAAAACGAAACGTCGAAACCACTCCAACGGCGGTCGCTTTGTACATTACAGCTGCTTACTGGTGCACCTCTTCGACATCTTTTGCAAATCCCGCCGTGACCATTGCCAGAAGTATGACCAACACCTTTTCTGGGATCTTATGGACAGGTGCTCCAGGGTTCATCATCGCACAACTGGTAGGAGCTTGCCTCGCCTTACTCACGGTGCGCTTTTTAACGAAATAGGAATCCAAAAGAGGTCAAAGAACTCGGTATGAAAGAGCTTTACTCGCTCGTCGACACGAGCAACTTAACTTCGATGAAAATGCATCAGAACTTCGGTTATGTTGAAGTCTCGCCGAGGAATTTTATATAAAGATGGCAACCCGGCCGGCAAGAGCCTCCAAGATCTAAAGAGAGACCTGCCATTTCCCATTATCTATACGCAGATAGATGGGATCGACATGCAAGTGATGATACCTTACGAAAAATCCATTACTCTTCGCTTGGTCAACTCAATGAATAAATCCGAGAGTACGACGTTGACGATAAAAAATTACACCCAAGATAAAGACTTCAGCGTGAGTGCCGACCTGTCAACGTCTTCTGGAATTTATAGAATTGTTTGTAAGTAGATAAAACCTATAGAGCGCCCTACTCAAGGCGCTCATGCCCGCGTTTGCGGACGTTGTGATCACAGGTACCGGTAAAGGCGTGATCGGCCGAGCGATCTTTCGGTGCCATCTCAAAGAATCTTCTGAGACCCGGAACATTATCGGCAATAAGTTTCTTCATCTGATTTGAGTTCGGATCATGGGTTGTGCCCATTTCAAAAAGCAAAGACCAGATCCCGTGCTTCCAGTATGCATAGTCCTCAAACGCGCCATCAGCCGCATAGAGAAGTTCTTTCGAATTCCCGATGTCGTAGTGGCTCTCAACCGTTGCGGCTTTGCTGAGGCCGATAAACGCGCTGTCGTCTTTGGTCTGAGTGTCATTGGTTGAAAAGCCGAAGGGATACAATACTGCCGGAGAAAACGTGTGCAAAGTCGCAGAAGCGATAATATTTTTCGTCGCGATAAAGTCTGCAAGCAATTTCGTGTCCTTCAAACGGTGCGGTGTCGTTTGAATGCAGGGACCGGGATAATCGCGATTTGGATCGACATAAGTGCGACCCACCGGCTCTTCCCGCTCATCCGTATTGTAGCCAGTGATATTTAAAACCGGAATCACGTACACTGTGTGCCCTGGAATAGGATCTTTTGCGAAAGCCTCCGCAGTTCCCATCGCCACTGCGGTTGAGCCGTACTCATTCCCATGGTGAGTTGCCACAACAAGATCTGCCCTGTCGCCGGAGCCGATTTTAAGTCCGACGATCATTTTGCCTGAGTCCGACACCCCCAGATTGAACATCTGTGCATTTTGCGGATTCGCCTGAGCGATTTTTTGCAGATTGCTAACGACGGTGTCGTAGTTGTTAGTGGCTGCGTTTGCGGAAGGGAGGAGGAACAAGGATAATAAAGAATGTATGAGCATTCCTTAAGGCTGGTCCCGTTTCCCCAGGCTGTCAAAAGAGGCCCCCACAAACTGGATGTAAGCCACGGGACAAGTCGACACCGCGACTGTTTATCCCACTGAAAATCATTTGGATGTGCAAGAATATGGAAGCACCCATTGCCCCTGTCGAACTCCCAGACACCCTGGTAAATTTTATTCTTTCTGTCTTTGCACCTACCAAGAATTTGAATTCAGCAACAAGCTAATGTACCTTCACCGCCATGTAATTTGAAGTTGGATCCGAATTCTTCAACGGTTTCTTTCCCGTTCGGATCTGTTAGAAACTCAAATTTCTGAAAGAGACCTCTATTTGGCATCATTATGCCCAGAGGTTTCTATGTCCCAGTTCCATAATAACACTGCAAAATCTATTTCAACAGTTGCCGCTGCCTTGTTAGCGCTTGCCACGATCTTTGCACCAAAGGCATCGTTGGCCATTTCAATGCCTGGCGATGATTCAAAGCCCGTGCTCATTAAAACCGGCACGTTCACACGCGACCAAATGCGCTTTGAGGCTACCATCGTCAGCACCGGTTTTATCTGCGAGCGCGGCTGGGATTTACCGTCGGACCAATCTGGCAATATCGTTTTTGATCCAGACCACTGCAAAAACACGGGCTACAGCTGCGCTGTAATTTTGCAAACTCCTTTTAATGACGGCACAAGTCGCCCGGTAGGAATAGCTCGTCATGACTACAGCGCTGACGAAAACACCACGGACGCCGCTTGCCAAAAGAACATCGCCGATTTCTACAATTCGCTTGGTTCAGCGCCACTTCACTACTCTATTTACCGCGTTGACGAAAACGTCCGATTCATCAGCATCCCTGGCGTTGGCGAAGCCAATTATTACTTCTACAGCGGCAAATAAGTCGCGTGCCTATGTAGTTCCACATCGCGAAGGGTTGGCTGCTCCGCCAGAGTTGCCAACCCGCTTGATTTGTTGAAAGCTTTTTCTAAAGACGATCAAGATTGCAATCGGAGAGCGCGATGGAAAACGAGACTACAACGAGCCATGAAAAGACAGCGCACGAAACAAAAGGCGTGACGGTACAACTTCTCAAATCAATGGATCTCGGCCTTGAAATTCCCGGCATGGAGGGACATGAACTACGCATGCGACTCGTAACGATGGAACCCGGAGCTATTTTTGGCCCAGCTCATGACCATAAAGAAAGACCTGGCCTCGTTTATATTCTGCAAGGAACGATCACAGATTTTAGAAATGGTATCGCAACGGAATACGGTCCCGGTTTAGGTTGGCCCGAAGACCATAACACTTTTCACTGGCTTGAAAACCGCGGCAGGGTGCCTGCGATCGAAGTCTCTGTCGACATCATAAAAAGACAGCTGAAGTAAACTACTTCATAAAAAAGTCATAGCGATAGCCATAACCACCATGCCCATCGCACTTGTAAAGACCTCGGATCATCCGCATATCAACGACCGGCAGGTATTCCTGGCGAATGGGGATGCGCATCTGGCCGTTCCAGTCACCGCTTTCAGCAAAGTACTTATCTGAGAGCTGAAATGGCATGCCAAAAAGTGTTTTTGAAACCAACCCCACCAAAGATTGCAGGCGTTTTCCCAAAGCCGCTTGATCTAAGTTTTCAAGCTTCACGTTGCAGTTCTGAGTGATCAGCGTAATTTGGTCGACGGTCTTTTGGTCTTTGTAAAAAACCTGTACGTGAGACCAAATCCATTCTTTGCTTTGATCTGTCTGTGGCTTATCCGTCGGCAATTGCAAGTTAAACTCAGTCCCCGTTTTTGGAAACGGCTGCGTCTTTGCGCCCTCTATAGCAATCGTCTGAAGCTTTGCATAGATCTCTTCGGGAGTGTGGTCACCCGGCGCTTTAAAAAGGCCTGGCTTCATCGAGGCCTCCGTTGCCGCCGCGATCTCGCCGTCAGAACCACGTCCCGCTTCGGTTGCATTTTGAGGTTCTGTTCCTAACCCTGCACAACCGAGGATCAAAAAGCAAAGCGCCAGTAAATATCTCACAGCACCACCTCGGCCGGTGGATCTTGCAAGTTGTAATCAGATCTCATGACAAAGCCATAAGCACCGACATCGGCAATCACGACAAAGTCGCCCTCTTGAATTTCTGGCAATGTACGATCGGTGGCAAGGAAGTCGCCGGATTCACAGATGGGCCCTACGACATCGTATTTTTTTGCAACCCCCTGGCCTTCTTTCAAAGTCCAAACGCGGTGATGAGCTCCGTAGAGCGTCGGACGCATGAGGTGATGCATGCCTGTATCGACAATAATGAAATTCTTAACTGAGGTTTGCTTTAAATACTGCACTTGCGTCACCAGCACCCCTGCGTGCGCCACAAGCCAACGGCCTGGTTCGGTTTGGATTTTGGCTTTCAGGCCCTTGAGCACATCAAAGACAATCGCCGAATAGTCGCTCAAAAGCTTTTCTTCAGCTTCAAGCTCCTGCTCTTCGTAATAGATTCCAAGACCGCCACCGATATCAAAGGTATCGACGGAAGGAAATTCTTTTTGTAGCTCCTCATAGACCGGGCGAAGCAATTGCAAAGCATCTCTGAATCCCGATAGATTGTGCATCTGTGAGCCCAAGTGCAAACTCACCCCACGGAAGTCGACGAAGTCGGTGTTCCCGTGCAAAATTTCTTTCAGCTGTGGCAGATCCGTCAGCGCCATGCCAAATTTATTATTATGCAAACCGGTTGCGATATACGGATGGGTCTCAATGCTCACGTCAGGATTTAAGCGGAATACCACGCGGGCTTTTTTCTTCATCTCGCGGGCAATGGTGGCGATCCGGCGCAGCTCAGAAATACTTTCGACGTTGATTTGGCGGATGTCGATCTCAAGCGCTTGTCGGACCTCTTTGACAGTCTTTCCCACGCCACTATAGATCATTTCACCGGCCTTAAACCCCGCCCCCATCGCGGTGCGGATTTCTCCGCCACTGACCACGTCAGCACCAATTCCCATTTTGTGAAGGCAGCGTAAAACCTGAGGATGAAAATTGGCTTTCATCGCGTAATAAACCTGCACACCCGGCAGAGCTTTTTGCAACAGGCTTACGCGCTCTTTCAGAATGTCGAGATCATAGGCGTAAACAGGTTTTTCGTAGTTCTTCGTGAGGGATTCCAGCGATTTTTTTTGGGGGCCTAGCACCAATTTGTGATTCTCGTATTGCAAATACAACTTCGCTTTTGACATCTCTCACCCTCATGAGGTTCTATAAGGGCCTTGATTTTAGGCCCTGATTTTTAAGCTTAACGGGAGGGTGACATCGTATGCAAACATCTGTTTTTGGATATAGCTCTTTGGGACTACCCATCATAGCTTATGAATTCCGCAATTCGGGTCCCGAAGTTTTAATCCTCGGAGGCGTTCACGGCGATGAGGTCGAAGGCGTTTTGGCCGCTCAAGCTCTGCTCCACCGGTTTATGACCTCATTTCCCTATCATTTGAACCTGGTTTTGGTGCCGCAATTCAATATCGAGGGAGTTTTAAACAAAACCCGCGGCAATGCGCGCGGAGTCGACCTCAACCGCAACCTGTCCACCAAGGACTGGTCGCCTGAAGTAAAAACTCCAAGATACCATCCGGGGCCGGCCGCCGGCAGTGAGCCTGAAAATCAGGCTCTCATGAAATACATCAATGAGAAAAAACCAAAGTGGATTTTATCACTGCACTCTTGGCACCCTGTTTTGAACGTCAACGGCGATTGCCGGGCTGAGGCTGAAGTTTTGGCAAAACACACAGGTTACAAGATCGACGACGATATTGGCTACCCGACGCCGGGTTGCTTGGGCACCTATGCGGGACTTGAGCGCCAGTCGCCGACACTGACCTATGAAATTCAACGTGGTCAGGATCACGCCGAGATTTTAAAAATCCACGTGCCTGCGATTTTAGAAGCTCTGAAAGAAACTGAGAAAAGGAAATAAAAAAATGTCACTAGCCATCTCCATCCAATCTATCTGGGACGAAGCTCAAGCTGGAGTAAAGATCGACGATCTTTCTGCTGAAAAGAAAAACGCGATCGAGCAAACCATCGCAGGTCTTGATAGCGGCACCTTGCGTGTGTGCGAAAAAGGAGCAAACGGCTGGATCACGAATGAGTGGATCAAAAAAGGGATTTTGCTTTATTTCCGTTTGATGAAAATGTCTTTAATGAAGGCCGGCGATTTTAATTACTTTGATAAAATCCCCGTGAAGCACTGGACTGGCAACGAAGGCGTTCGCGCGGTTCCGCATGCAATTGCTCGCCGTGGTTGTTTTATTGAAAGCGGCGCGATCTTGATGCCATCTTATGTAAACATCGGCGCCTTCGTGGGCTCTGGCACGATGGTGGACACATGGGCGACGGTTGGCAGCTGTGCGCAGATTGGTAAAAACGTGCACTTGTCTGGCGGTGTCGGTATCGGCGGCGTGCTTGAGCCGATTCAGGCTTCTCCGGTCATCGTTGAGGATAATGCTTTCATTGGCAGCCGTTGTATTGTCGTGGAAGGAGCTGTGATCGAAGAAGGTGCGGTTCTCGGTGCTGGTGTGACAATCACGGCTTCAACCAAGATCATCGACGTGACGGGCTCTCAAGAAAAAATCTATAACGGCCGCGTTCCGAAGAACTCGGTGGTGATTCCAGGGACTGTGATGAAGAAGTTCCCGGCGGGCGAATACGGCACTCCGTGTGCGCTCATCATCGGTCAACGCAAACCAAGTACGGACTTGAAGACGTCACTGACAGACGCACTTCGCGACTTCCAGGTTTCGGTTTAGGAACTCACTGTGCACACCATGCATGGCAGTTGCTACTGCGGAAACATCACCTTCACTGCGGGGCTCACGGCCCCGGCGGAGTCTTTCGAGCCCCGCGCCTGTGACTGTGATTTCTGCACCAAGCACGGCGCTGCCTGGGTGACCGACGCCCAAGGCACGCTCGAGATTTCTGTTCGTGACGGAAGCACGCTCGGAAAATTCCGCCAAGGAAGTGAATCCGCGGATTTTCTTTCTTGCACGAAATGCTCTGTTCTTTGCGCTGTCGTTTACAATGAAAACGGCGTGAATTACGGTGCGATCAATAGTCGTGCCGTGAACCAAGTATCGTTTCCACCGGCAAAAACCGTTTCACCTAAAAAACTTCCAAACCTAGAAAAAATCGCCCGTTGGAAAGAGATCTGGTTTAAAAACGTTCGTATTACTTTTTAGCATGCTTACTTCAAAAACTGTTCGGATATGTTCGGCTGAGGGATCTTCATTGAGAATCTCATCGCCTCGTTCTCATCGTGAGAACAAAATATATCCCCGTTTTATAAACTAGCCTTGTTGAGTTTTTCCACCAACCGATAAAATCAAGAGTAATGGACGAAACCATCAAGGAGAAAATATGAAACCTATCGTAATACTTGGCGCCCTACTAATGTGTGTTTCCGCATTCGCTTCGACACTGAATAAAAGCCGCCTTCCCGCCAATGTCAACTCAGTCGCCATTCAGTGCTCGACGCCCAAAGGCTTCGCGGGACTTTCCGCCAACGTTTCCGGAAGTTTGAAATTGTCACCGATGCCAAATGGTGCCGCAAAAGCAACTGGCAAGTTAAAGATCTCCCTTATGAACCCACGCAACCCCTGGAGTGAAGAAAAAATGGTGTTGGGTCAGTACGACGACCTCACAAGTGTCGGCAGTGACCGCTACTTCCACGGCGGCGCGACTGTCAAGGATGCCAACGACATCATGGAGATTTTCGTAAACTTCACCCGCGGCGGCTTAAGCTTTGTCGAGTATGACGGTACGAACTACAAAATGGATTGCAAATAAATATAAAGATCTCTTTTCATCGTTCCCACGCAAGGGATAGATACATTATAGTTTGACCACCTCAGGGCTGACCCGCCAAAATAACAGAATGAAATTTATTTTGGCCCTGGCCCACTTTCTTTTTTCGACATCCATTTTCGCCGCCGCAAAAGGTGACGACTTCAAAGAGAAATACCTCTTTACTCACCTGCCGAAAGCAAAAGCTCATCCATCAAAGGATGAGGTCTCGAAGTGTTTCAAATTCAATAAGCCCTCGAAAGAGGTTCTACAAAGCTATCAGTCCTGCCGTAAAGATCCAAAGCTTCCGGCTCCGCTAGATGAAGCCATGGGCACGTGCGTGCGTAAAGATGGCGCCAATGCGTATTTCTTTGAAGACATGCAAGAGTGCAATGCAGCTCGTGATGAGCTGGTTGAAGCACTTGCCGACAAAGAAAACTAGTTTTTAATTCTGAGCGCTTGAGCGGGCTCGATCTCACTGGAAGTGCGCGCCGGGTACCAGGCACCGCCTAAGCAAACAAAGAAGCCGACAATGAGGACTCCCCAGATGAGCCATGGATCGACCAAGGCCGGAATCTGAGAGTCATAGTAAATATCCGGCAGAATGTTCACCGGATTTTTTTCGATATAGTAACTAATCCCCGTGCCGAGGACCAGTCCCGGAATCAAACCAAACGCCGCAAGCATCATCCCCATTTGAGTAAAGATCTTCACTGTGCGCTGATTTGATAAACCAAGAGTTTTGAGGATCGCAATATCGCGTTTCTTTTGCGACATCAGAAGGGCTAAGACCGACAAGATGGAACTTGCCGCGATCAAACCCGCGAGCCCCAGGAACACGCCGATAATAATTTTCTCGAGGCGCAACGCAAAGAACAAAACGGAGTTTCGGTCCATCCAGGTCTCAGCAATCACGTCGGAAAATTTTTCGACCTCTTTTTTGAGGTCGTTCAAGTTCTTGCCTTCCGGAGTCCACACTTCGATACCGACTTTGCGGCTCGCAGCTCCCGCCAACGTGTTGAGCGTCATGTTTCTTTGGTAAAACACAAACTGCGAATCAAGATCCGCCAGGTTCGTTGAAATGATTTTACTGACGCGAACTTTTTCAAACTTCGGAGATTCTCCCGGAGGCAGCAACAGGCCTTCGGGCGGCACGACCGTCAGGAAGTCGCCCTCAAATACGCCGAGGGAGCGTGCCAGGTCCACACCGACAACGACTTCGCCTTTGCCGGGAAGCTCTTCGGGTCTCCAAAATTGAACATTGTCGTGGCGTTTTTTCTCTTCCATCTGGTGGATTTGCTCGACCATGAACTTCAAGCTCTCGGCACTGACTCCGCGGGCGATAGCACCATGGAACTGCCCATCCATCGTGCGCAAAATCACGTCCTGAGTTTCATAGACATAGGCTTTATTCAGAGGGTTTTCTTTGAGGCGCTGAAAAACCGGGTGGAGCTCAAGAGTCGATCCACGGTTCACACCGTTCACTGTGACATAGAGATGCGGTTCGAGCGCAAGGATGCGTTTATGGATGCTCGCATTCATGCCATTCATAACAAATAGAACGACAAGGAAGGCGGTCACACTGAGAGCAATAGCTCCCACAGAGAGCCACGCGAGGCGTTTTACCAGCGCTCCCGCACGTTTTGAGAAGATAAAATGACTGAAGAAATCCCGAACGAGCATCGCTCTTATTCTGAAGTCAAAGAGGGGTCTTTTCAACTAAAGTGAAACGACCGCCCGCGCTAATCGGGTGCAAGGCAGGCGTTTTTCCGCCCCTGACTGACTTTTTGACGTTCTCAAGCTTGTGCCCCCTGGTTTATGTGCCTTTTATGGTGGCACAGGCTGTGCTTTAGAGTTTCCCGAACTAAACATAAATACAACCCCTCTTTAAGGAGAGACCCCATGAAAAAAATCGTAATGACAATGGCCCTTGTTCTTTCAGCTTCTTCTGCATTTGCGGACCAGTGTGCGTACATCACAAAAGATCAAGCAGCTAAAGCGGTTACGACATTGTTGAACGCTCAGAAGATCCAATCGCTTTGTGAGCCTTGCGGTGAAGTACGCGCAACGAGCGTAAAATCAGTGAACACGATCGCCATCAGATCTACAGGCGTTGATAACACCGTAGAAATCACCCTTGATGGCAAAGGTATCGACCTTGCTTACACATACGTCAACGGTGTGAACTTGGCATTGACATCTTCATGCCCAGCCGAAGGCGTAAGACCTTCAATCAAATAATCTGTTTTTGCGGACACCCAAAAAAGGGACTGAGCAATCAGTCCCTTTTTTTTGGCAAGAATGAAGCTCCCCCCAGAGGCATGCCGACGGCCGCTGAAACACCTCAGCCCTTCGCAGAGTTCCGCCGACCTCCAAAAACAGCACCAGAATCTCACCGAGCCTCGCCTAACGGCTCCCAACGAACCTTCCCCTGATCAGACCGAATAATAGCAACCCACGTCTTTGAAGTACGCCACCTCGGCACGCAAGGAATGAATCCCAAACCAACCTCATATCAAACCAATAAGATCTCATCCGGAAAAGCGACCTGGTACCTTTTCACCGATCCCAAAAATATGCAAATTGCCCCCACAGAACCTGACACCTCTCCCCTCCAAAAATATTTGAATCACCTCCCCCACATACCTCACCTGGCCGACCACGATGGTCGGACAGCCCCGTTCTCACGGACGGATGGCCCACGCGAAGTAAGCGACTGGGCGAGCACGCAAGTCTCATCGCACATCACGGAAAAATTGAAACTCTCACCAGGTTTCTTAAAGAGCTTATGAGTTCAAATAATCACGTAGATAGAAGAAAGAAATATAATAGAGAAATAGAAGAAAGATATAGAAAATAGAAAGAAGAGAGAGAGGTAGAAACCTTAAATCTTCTTATAAATCATTTACTTAACACTAATTCTATTGACCAACTATAAGCAAATAATTATATTGCCCTCGAATGAAGAAATCCTCCTCTCCACTTTTTGATTATCATGACTCTGGTACTACAAAACGTAAGTACGGAAGAACCACTCATGGGGGAGTTGAATCAAAAGGAAGAAGAAAAGAGTATCGACCACTTTCAGAAAAGAAATGGATCCATCTCACACTAAAATCTTCTAAAGCAAAAGGCCCATGGAGCTTCCTAACTCCAAAGAACCAACAAATCATCCGCGAGATCCTTAAATCCAAATCAAAAAAATGGGGCGTACAAATCGCTGAAGTCATCAACGTCGGTAATCACCTTCACATTAAGCTTAAATTTAAATACCGCGAGGGCTTTCAAAACTTCCTAAGATCCGTAACAGCACTCATCGCAAGAAAAATCACCAACGCTCGCCGTGGGTATAAGATTACAGGTCAGCAAATCTCAGCTCAAACAAACTCAATGCAAGGTAAAGCCAATAAAGCGGCAAACAAAACCCCATCAGAAAACAAGTTCTGGCAGGGCCTCGCCTTCACTCGCGTGATCAAAACCCGCATCGAAGAACTTCAGCTCCGTGGCTACTTCAAAGCCAACCGCCTTCAAGCCGCCAAAGGCCAGAAAGCCCGCGAGGAGTACTTACAGAAATTCAACGACTGGATCACCCGAATGCGGCAAGGGACTGCGTAAGCGCCGAGGCCGTGTGGGAGGCGAGGCGGACGGAGGCCGCCGGCGATTCGTGGGGGTGCGAGCTTCGGGGCTCGCTCCTATTATTTCGTTGGTTCAGGTGAAGCTGGCTTGCGATTTTTTGCGGCTTCTTTGGCTGCTGTGGCCGCTTCTTCTTCGCGGACTTCTTGGACACTGCCGCGGATAAACATGCTCTTCTGCATGGCTTTTAACATCACCACAGTCTCATTCAAGGCTTCCACGGCGCGCTTCGTGGCCTGTGGCAGCTCCGGTCCTACGGCATTCAGCGCCGGGCCCAGTACACGGAAGTCTTTGGTCAGACCCGCCAAATTTTTGCTCATCTCCGCGACGTCCTTCGCAAGCTCAGGATTTGCGCGGTTCAGTTCTGGCAAGATATTGTTGAGCTCTTGCGTTGTCACTGCCAAGTTGCTCACCACGTTTTGCAAGTTACCCTTGTAAGTCGCCTGACGGCTCAACTTCGTCATCTCATTGGCCATAATTTCGATATTTGCCAACAGCGGATCCAAACGGTCAAAAATACGCACCAATGATTGCGTACGATCTTTGCTCGTCAGAGCCTCCACCATGTGAGCCAAGTTTTCCAAAGTCGTGCTGAGCTTTGCCAAGTTGCTGCCCAGGGCCTTTCCGCTCAACAAGGTCATGATATCCATCGTCTCAGCCGATGCCAAAGACTGATGCTGAGGCATCTCCGGAGAAAGCTCCGAGCCCACCGTCACTTCAAGGACACGGTCGCCGATGATGAAAGGACGAATCAACGACGCCATACTGTCACGACGGATGCGCGGCTGGAATTTATCCAACACATAGAAACTCACTTTGATCTTATTGTCTGCTTGAAGCTCCACATCTTCAACGGCGCCGGCACGAAGACCCGCCATCTGCACGATGGTGCCTGGATGAACCCCGTCAGCGACTTCAAACGTTGTTGAATAGTAACTCTTCGTTGCAAACCAGCCCTGTTTAACCGCAACACTGACGGCTGTGAGGAGAACTCCGCCGACTGCTGCCAGAACAAACGCACCGGCCACTCGTTCATATTTATTGAACTTGTGCTTCATAGGTGAACTACCTTCTTCTCGTGATCCACTGTCTGCTGATAGATCTGTCCGTCATCGATATGGATAATTTGATAGTTAAAAAGACTCATATACTTTTCATCGTAAGAACTCATAAAGATATGCTTCGCAAAGCCGTCTTTACGCATTTGATGGATATAGTCCACAAAAGTGTACAGTGTATCTTGACCAAGCCCCACCGAGGGATCATCCATCACGAGAACTTGTGGTTGCATCACCAAAGCGCGTAGCAAACACGCCAGTTTTCGGACTCGGCCCGGAATATGCGCCGGTCTTTCGTTTGCAAATTTACCGATGTCGAATGTTTTAATGATCGACTCAACACGGGCTTTAGCTTCTTTCATTGGGATGAGTTTATGATACGCCAGTGGCAGCATTAAATTATCATACACCGTTTGATTACTAATCAATCCGCCGTAATCAAACGTGTAGCCGATCGCCAAACGATAAGGCAGAAATTCCTCAAACGACATCTCAAGAACGTTTTGATCGTTGATATAGAAAAAACCCGACTGCGGCACAAGCAGACCTGCAAGAACTTGCAAAAGACTCGACTTCCCCTGCCCTTCGGTGCCTTTCACCCAAACAACTTCATTCATTGGAAATTCAAAATCCGCATTTTGCAAAAGCGGAGACTGTCCCTCATGAGCAAAGGTCACATGTTCAAACTTAATAGTATCAATTTTTCCAATGCGATCTTGCTTATCCATTTAGACAACTCCTAGGCTCTGCAACTGGTTCAAATAGAACAACGTCGTGACCGTGAGATTGAAAACAATCACGTAGATCACGCTATTGACCACAGCTTGTGTGGTGACTTGTGGCACTTCATGAGGACTTTTCTTCACCGAAAGACCTTGATAACAGGAAACAACGAAAATAATCATTCCGCTAAAACTGTTCTTCGCAAAGAAAATCAAAACGTCTTCCTTCGCGAAAGCTCTCATGAGTGAATCCATATAGAAAGAAAACGGCATATCTTGCATAAACTTGGTGATAAAAAAACCACCTATCAAAGCCAATACGTTAAAGTAAAAGGCCAGACACACCACACTGATCACGCCGCCCAACACGCGGGGGAAAACAATGTAGCTCAGAGGATTAATTCCAAGACTTTCAAGAGCCTCAATTTCGCGATTGGCGCGCATATTGCCGATTTCACTGGCGACGGCTGTTCCTGAACGGGCAATCACCACCAGAGCAACAAGCAAAGGGCCTGCTTCACGCATCACCACAGCGATCAGGAAGTTTCCGATCATCTGTGTACCGCCAAGCAAACTTAAATTCGTCATGGACTGAAGAACGACCACACTGCCCGTGGCTAGTGCCATCACAGAAACCAGCGGCAAAGCCTGCCAGCCAGTGAAATAGATTTGTGCCGAGATCACGCTGACGATGGTGCGAAAGCCTTGAGCTTGATCAAGAACGGCCGCTCTCATTGACAGGTATACCATCAACAAGACACGCAAAGTATATTCAATATTTTTTGTTACGAACTGCCCGAGAGCGCACACTCTGGCATCGATCGCTGCCCATAAACTTCCCATGTTTTTTTATCGGATTTGCCACTAAAAAAACACACGGACCTAGGTCCTTTAGTAGGCCCACAGCGAATAAAAAAGTGATTTTAGTGCTTCAAAACCTGCTTCGACAAAACCGACCTCATATCGACCTGCAACAACAGCGTGTTTAAAGATCTCAATATTCTCCGGGAACGCCCCTCTAAAGGTCTTGTAAGAGCGATGCATGTGAAGCCGAGACGTGACCAAAATGATATCGCGGCAGCGAAGAGCTTCAACGATACTCAAACTCTGCTGAGCATTTCCATAGGTGGTTTCAGAGCGTTTCTCGATGACGACGTCGTCTTCTTTGAGGTTTCCGTAGAAGCTCCACACCGGCATGATTTCACGCAGCCGCGAGTTTGGATTCACACCCGAGATAATTAATTTTTTAACGTTTTGATTTGCGAGGAGATCAAAGCCCTCGCGGACCCTGCCCGCGCCGCCCGTCAGTACGACGGCACAGTCGGCATTTTGAGATTTCGTCCAATTCACCACCGGTTCGTCGATGACGTCGCGGTATTCAGCACTGAAACGAAAGACCACCGCCAGAGCGAGAATGAGCAAGGCCCAAAAAGTTCTTTTACGAAAAAAAGATTTGGGCTTTGGGGCTTCCGGCGGCTGCATAGAAAGAACCTACTAGCGATGAGCCAAGACTTCGATTTCTACGTTCACACCTTTTGGCAACGCTGCCACAGCTACAGTTGAACGAGCCGGTGGGTTTGTCGCAAAAGATTTGCCGTAGATTTCATTCACAGTCGCGAAATCAGACATGTTCGTCAAAAAGATCGTCGTCTTTACAACGTTGCTGAAGTTCATGTCAGCGGCTTTCAAAACGCCTTCGATGTTTTTGATAACCATCTCAGTTTGAGTTTTGATATCGCCAGTGAAAACTTCATTTGTTTTTGGATCGATAGGAATCTGACCAGAGCAGAACAAGAAAGAATCCATGAGAACTGCTTGAGAGTAAGGGCCGATCGCTTTAGGAGCACTGTCTGTAGAAATAATTTTTTTCATGTTTCAAATCCTCTTAGAAAAACTTTTAGAAATAGAAAGTCACAGCCGCTTGCATAGGTGTGTCGCCGACAGTTCTGAAGCGAACGTCTTTCAAAGACACAACGCCCACGCCCCCTTGGAAACTCAAGCTCAAGTTCTCAAGACCAGCGAAGAAGAACTCCGCTCCGAAAAGACCGCTCAAGTAGAATCCGGACTGCTTATCGCCCGATACTTCACGGTTGATCAAACCGAGTTCGCCACCCATGGTGAAGTTCAGGTTGTCTTCTTTGAAAACGATCCGACGAACGCCGCCGCTCAAAGCAAAGCGCGAGTTGTCTTTTTCAGTGTCGATTGCCAAACCGCCGGTCAAACCGATCTCTGTCGTTGGCCAATAGTTCACAGACAAAGCTGGAATGTTGATAGAAGTATCGTTTTTCACACCGATACCGAGGCGGTTCACAAGTTCCTTCGCTGAAGCAACATTGGCAAACGCAGTCAAACCCACGAAAATGCTTAGAATAGCAGCTGAAAAGCGCATAAGTTTCTCCTTAAACAGCTGCATATTAAAGTCGACAATCATGCGAAAATTCAAGCGTAATCAAAATATGCCCAAAAAATGGGCCCTATTTGAGAAATACCGAGTCATGCGACACTTAAAAGCGCGTTATTCATCATCCAGGGATATTCGTAAAAGCGTCAGGCCCTGCAACCCAGGGCCTTTTTTATTTCTGCAAGTGCTTGATTCTAGGGGCTTATCTTCGTCAGCCAGCTTCAGTGGGAGTTTTTGCCAGATCCTTTATTATTCCTTTCATCGGTAACGATAACAAACCAAACCAAGGAATATAAAATGAAACTCTTAACAACACTCATGACAGCAGTTCTTATGACGATGGCTCTGACGGCTCAAGCACAAACTCAGCAAACATCTCTCCCAGAATTAAAGGAAGTTCCAGAAGCTCTGCGCTTCAATATGGAGCAAGCGGTCTTCGAGCAAATCAAAAAGCAAGGCATCGAATGCCAAACTCCAAAAAACTTCATGCAGCCACAAATGTACTCTGGTCAAAAACGCTTCTACGCTGCTGAGTCTGCTGACAGTTTGACTATCATCATTGCTCACCTCTACAGCGGCCGATCTTATAACTTCGCAATCCACACGGCGGCAGATAAAAAGACGATCATCGCAATGGAAGCCTACGAATTGAAAAACACTTACCACAACAACGGAACTTTGACGAACCCACAGCCTTCTTACGATTATGATATGGTTCCAGGCTCTGTTGTCTCTTGCAAAATCACTTCAATGAAATAATGGACTCGAAAATGAAACTTTTAACAACACTCCTAATTTTACTATCAGCGACTTTCGCCCATGCCGGCACAGTGACCATGAGCGAACAAACTGTAAGAAAAATTGTTTTCACTACGGACGAGAATAAACAAGTCATCAAGCTTCGTCTTAAGAAAACACTGACGATAGCCAGCTGCAATGAATATGAATTAAGAGCGCTCTTTACAAAGACGGAGCGTGATCCCTATATTACAGTGGTTTACTTCGCTGTTAGCGTCACAGAAAACTACTGTCCGACAGAGCCAAAGACCGTGACTATCTACTCGGACGTTTATGAAATGACGCTTTCACAGTGGATCGGTCATGGAAACATTCTCTTGATCCCAAACGGCGTTGAATTAGAATTCGTCCATTAATAAAAAACACTCGGAAACTCACACACCTCAGCGGCCCTTGGAAACAAGGGCCTTGTTTTTTACTGAACGAGATCCTTCATTTCTTGCCATCGATAGATCTTTACTTTGTCCGTGGGATTCTTTGCAGCTCGGATCATGGCCTTTGCAACATCACGAACATCAATGCCTCTGTAGCGTTTCCAATGCCCGCCAAGCAGCGGATTGAGCTTTGGCCAAACTCTCATAAAGATTTTTTCCATGGGACGATGCTCTTTGCGGTTCCCCATCAACATCGACGGCTGAAAAATTTCGGTGTGCGGATAACCGAGGGCAATGATATCCCGCTCGGCCTCCCCTTTGGTGCGCGTATAGAAAATGCTGGAGTTCACATCAGCACCTACCGCCGAGACAAAGTTTACGCACTTGGCACCATTTTCACGGGCAATATAGGCAGCCTCAACCGGATAGTCGTGATCGACTTGGTAGTATTCATGTTCATCTGGAGTGTTTTTCTTGGTGGTCCCCAAGGCGATAAACACATCGTCTGCGATCAACTCGGATTTGATATCCGGCAAGGTTTTAAGATCGCCGATCAGAACTTTCAATTTTGGATTGTTGATTTGCAGAGGTTTACGAACCACCGCGATCACTTGACTATAATCCGGGTTCGCTAATAGCAATTCTAGAAGATGTGATCCAATAAGGCCTGTGGCTCCGAAGATTAAAGCTTTTTTCATAATGCTCTCCTCGGACCCCATTAGATCACTGTTTCTACAACTAGGAAAGACTTCTTAAGCTTTTCGCAATCTGCCGATGCAGGGCTTGCTCTTTGGTATGTTGCCGCTGAACAAGGAACACGCTCTGCTTGCGATCTTTCATCGGAATCGGAGATTCGAGTTCGATCAAACGAGACTCCGGCAAAAGGTGGCGATTGTGAAGACTCACAACGAACTCTGGTAAGTACGCCACACAGAGACCCTGACGACAAAGCTCCATCGCGGACTCCATCATCGCCACACGGTACTGCACCTTACGGACGAACTTGTGATCAGGCCAGCCATCAAGACCTTGTACTTTTGAAGGCGCCCCTTCCGCCGGCATCAATGGAATAGCAAAAGGCATTTCTGTCCAGTCGATGTCTTTGAACTTTTTAAGACCGAAGATGCCCATTTTAGTTTTAGTGACTTCAATGAATTCAACTCCAGCCTTCGGAATCGGCGCGTAGGTAATGCCAATATCCACTTTATCGTCGGCGATCGCTTGCTCTAAACGGCCCGGCCCATATTCATGCAGCTCCAGCGGCCCCAGCTCTACATGCTTTGTCAGATGCCCCAAGAAGTGAGTCGTAAAAACCTCAAAGGATCCAATACGCGTTGGCGGCTTTTCATCCTCCGCCTGCTGAAGGTTCTCTGATATTTTCATCCATTGATCTAAAAGAGCTGCCGTTGAGTTCTTAAAGCGAACTCCTGCGCGAGTCAGCCTGAGTCCACGCCCCTCAGATTCAAGCAATGTGGCTCCGACTTCTTGCTGAAGCAAGCGAAGGGCCTTTGACAGAGCCGGTTGAGAGATATGCAAAACCTCTGAGGCTCTTACCAAAGAGCCGGTTTCTGCAAAGACATGAAAGTAGCGGACGCGATGTATATCCATAGGTTATGGGTATATAACTTTACCAAACTTCCTTTCAAGTAAAATCGCTTCTCAGTAAAATAAGAATGGCCTGGGAATTGTACTCTTTCTCTGCGTTCATCCGTGAGGGCATTAAGCCCCTCGTAAACGCGAACTGAGGCCTCCGCCCGTGTCCAAGCTTTGGCCACCGACGGCGGAATAGGGCCTCAAAGAGAGGAAAGAACTATGAACTACCGTATTCTACTCTTAACAGCGATGTTGGCCGTTTCTATGCAGGCCTGCCAAGGTGGCAAAAGCAATGAAAAGGCAGCCCGTGCGAATGGCGCAGCGGCTGGAGGCGATGCCAATAAGACATCTCCTGGTGCTGGCAAAAGTGCCGATGGCGATACGGCCGCTCAAAAGACTTCCGCGCTCAACCTTAAGGGCGACTGCACAAACCCTATCGAAATGACAGTACAGCCTGGCGAAAAAGAGATCCAACTAAAAGACCTCGTCACCGGTAAAGACGGCTCTTATCAGCTTATTTCAACAGAGCTCTTCACGGCGATTCAAAGCGACAAGGATACCGCCAACAACCTGCACTTCTTAGGAAGTGAAATCACTGCAGACGACAATCTTAAAGAAGAATCCACAAGTGATGATAAAATCGAAGTGGTTTGTGCGACAAAAGCAAAAGAAGGCCAAGATCTGCGTCTGACAGGGTCTTTGGATGTGCCAAACGCTTTTGACACGAAAGATGGAGCTGTTCGTATCTATCGCCATGACGGAATGCAAATCGAAAATGGCAAAGAAACTCCCCTTTCAGTGGTTCTCCCAAAAACTGCGAAAATCGGTGATACACAAGAAAAAAAGCCAGAAGGTCTTAAACTTCTCGTTGTTAAAAAAGACAACTCAGATGTGACGATCAAAATGCAGTACGAAACTGTCGACCGCCAGCAAAAACACATGAGTGCAATCATTGCTGCCACTTATCGCCTGAAAAAATAGTTCTTAAATAAAAAAACGCCCTCGGGCCCATGATCCCGAGGGCATCCCCCTATAACAAACCCCATAGAGGGAGATTAATTAGTTTTGTCAAAATCACAATAGATGACTGACTTCGGATCCGCGACCCACTCGCTGGATTCCTGCGGCTCCGCCAACGTACCGACGTTCACAGATACTAGGTTTACTACAGCCCCAATCGCATAGATAATGGTCTTTTTATCAGACTTCGTGCGAACATTGTAAAGCACGGCACGATCACCGCGCTGTCTTCGAATGGTAATCGAAGTTCCCTCGTCCGTGATAAAAACCTGATGGGCATCAGCCCATTCTTGAGATCTTTCAAGTTTGTCGCCTTTAAACAGCGGACATTTCGCATCTTGTGCTTTTATTTGAGCAATTACAGCATTGATATAGAGACGTGTTTTTTCTTGAGGAACCTCTTCCGCTTTCGCAGTGAGAGCCGTTGCCATCAAGATCGTCGCCATCAGTGTCTTTAAGAGTTTCATTTTATATTCCTTGGTTGGGTTTATTGTTGTTACCAATGAAAGGAATAATAAAGGATCTGGCGAAAACTCCCACTGAAGCCGACTGACGAATATAGAGGCCTGGAATCAAATACTTGCGATCGCTTCCGACAGACGATAGCTTTGACCGTCGAACACAATCAAGCCCTTGGCTTTTCTTTGCACCCGCTGGACCAGCTGATGGAAACGGTCATCGAGGAACATCACTTCCGTGTCTGCAGGCCATAGGCTTTCACAAAGAACTTTCTTACTACGAGGGCCATCTGCGAGTAGTCGAATCAGCTGCCCTTCAAGAGACTGTGATTTCACTTTGCCAACAAGACTGCGGCCCCGCGAAAGAACACCGGTTTTAACGCTCCATAAGAGCTTTGCAGACGCTTTCGCGGCCTTCGGAGCACTAGCGCTGACCTCAAAACCTGCGCGGCGATAACGCTCGCGCCAGTGATCTGTCACGACGGCAAACGAATTCAAATCCAAAGGTTTCTGCCAAAGCTTTGCTTCGATCACCGCACGCGGGAAGCGAACACGCTCATCCACGGATTCAGGAACTTGGTCAAAGTATAAAAGCGCCTTCCGCAGATCACGCATTTGCCAGAAGCAGTCAGCAATATGGAGTAATGCCAGTTGCGAATCACTTTTCGTGAGCGCGTCCTGGCGAGCCGTCCACACGATCAGGACATCAATGGCCTCCTGATAATCGCCGTCTTCAAACAAGCGCAAGGACTGATGGCGATCACAGAGAAACTGAACCTTCGCAATATCATGCTCCACCGCGAGCGCACGGATTTCTGCAACGCGTGCGTTTTCATTCAGCATCTTTGTCGGTAAATATGTCTCGGCGATAAAGGCATTAAACAGGCTGAGAGTGTATTTTTCGAAATTCTTGTCACTCAGGTAATAACCCGCAGCTTTTACAAAGCTCGCAGCTGCGAACTCATGGCGCGAGGTCTGGGCAAAATAAGTGGCTTTTACAAAAAGGATTTCCGCTTTTAAAAAGACATTCTTTGTGAGAGATTCATCGAGGTTTTCCATTGAGTCCTGAAAATTTCCCGCCTTCATTGCCAGACGAAAAGCAATCAGATTGCGTTCAAGGGCCTCATCCGGAGACTTCTGCCACTCATCGCGATCGGCATAGGCTTGGGCCGCCGCCTCATCACGGGCGCCGCTTAAAAGCTGGTTCACTGAGGTTTGATACTTTTTGCTCATAAACCCTCCAGAATTTCGATTTCACCTAAGGCCATCTTCGCAGCCGCAGAACAAGCAAGCTTCTTGATTTGCACACTCATCACACGGTTTTTCGTATTCAACTCGATACTGAGGCGGTTTCCACCGTCGCTGTACTCCACAAGCCACGGCGTCACGCCGATAAAGCGCTCAGGCGCAAGACGGATCAGACATTGCGAACCGAGGCTCACCAGCCCCTGCCATTGCTGATTCTGATACTGGAGCTGCAACATCGACGCTTCTTTCGAGAACGTGTTTAAGCGCGTCTCTAGTGAAAGACTTTGCTTCGTCACTAATAAGCGCCCCACCGAAGGGGACCCCTTTGCTAAAACATTCTTAAAGTAATCATGGCCCGCTGGTCGCCATTCTGCCTGCTGGGAAGAAATCTTATGATTCACGGACAGATCTCTATTCTCAGACGTACCCTCCGTCATATTGAGACTAAATGCCGGCGTAGTTTCATAGCGGCCATAGTGTTGAATCAAATCCAAAGCGCGCCCTTGGTAGCGCAAATAGAACTGGCGAAGGTCTTCATTGGTAGAAAGACGAATCGCTTTTTCTCCTGGGATTTGAACGGTATTCAGAAGCTTCTGACCGCTCCAAAGACCTTGCTGACGACAGAGCCCTTTTTGCAGATAAAGTCCCATTGAAGGAACTCTCTCGAGCGCACGATAGTCTAAATTCAGATTATTGAAGCTTCCAATCGAAGTCAGCGACGTCAGGAATTCGCTGCCCATCATCGCAAAGCCATCACCACCCTCGCCGTACTCACCACCGCCATAAAGAGATTTACCCGGAGGATCTTTCGGCATCGGAACTGATTTCTTTTCTTTTAGCAGATTTTCTTTAGGGTCTAAGAAAATACGCATCTTCTGACGATCTTCAAGTTGCTTTTGAAGTTTTGGATCAATAGTAATTTTAAACTCCGCTGAATTTCTGTACTCTTCAGAGCAGGTCTCAACAAAAGACATCGCGGTATTCGCATTCTTTAATGTTAAATAACTTTGCAGGCGCGTGCGCTCCCCTTCAGCAATCGCCTGGTAGTGAACTTCAAGCCCCCGCACGATGTTCGCTGGCTTCGCCAGCACTCTCTCTTCAAGGAAGTCATAGATATCCCCGAGGGAAAGTGCCACGGTCTCTGCACCGTTATTTTTAGTTTTTACAACCATTCCAAGCACAGCCTTCGGAAGAACTTCGAGCGGCGTTATGTATTCCTCAGGCACACCAAACAATGGAGCTCCAGAAAGACCCGGCCGAACCCCGAAGTTTTCAACCCGAATCATTTGCTTCGCAAAGGCTTGGTCTTTATCGATGACTGCATGAACAAGGTCCTTAGAAAGAGCCGACATTAAAACCGGCATCTCAGAATCTTTCTCGGCAGAAACGGCAACACCGTAGCCACTCATTTTCTGTAAAATACCCTGAAGCCCCGTCGTCAATGCAAAGTGTGGCAGATTCATAAGCCAACGATTGCGCTGAATATCCGGTGAGGTAAAGAGCCTCCCATAAGCTGAGGGATTCTTCGCATCTTCAATGAACACCAACGGCGAAAGAACTTTGGCGTGAATAAGGCCCGTATGAACCAACTGCAAATAAGCGATATCTTTTTCACCGTCCACAGCTTTTGGCGCCAAATCAAAGAACTGACCGCGGCATTCGCCAACAACGGCATCCGCATTGACCACCACGTGGAAAGGCGTAACCACTCCCAAACCTTGGGGGCCAGCGACCATCCAACCGAGACCCTCTTGATGTTGAAGGCTGCCGTCCTTCGCTTTGAAAGCGCTGTGTACTTTTACGACACTGCAAGGATCCGAGGACTTTCTTGAAACAAGGTTTGTCGGATGGATATAAAAATCAAAAGCCATTGCGAAGGATGTATGGAAAAGCAAGAGCATGAGGCATCCCGCAGCCTTGATGAAAGACTGTAGAACACGACAATTTACGGCGGCACGCGCACGCGCCCACTGCAATAGATACATTATCCACCTCATTCACCAACATCTCTGCAAGCACAACGCCACGAGGGACGGAATCGCTGTCTCAAAATGAGACTCGAGCAAATTCCCGCTCCAGGCCGGAAGCGGCCACTGTGCATTTCCCTAACACCACGGTGACGTTTTAGATTTCTGGCAAGCTTGCCCGCACTGGCCCGGCCACGGCACCCGCGTAAGCCTGCAAAATATTTCGTAATTTCTCGGTCGCCCCAACAATCCGCCCGGCGCACGGATTGCTGAGTACTCAAGTACGAGGTGAACCTTGAAAACATCTATTATATTCATTTTGGCGCTCACAGCATCTTCAGCCCATGCCCAAATGATGTGCTCCGATGTCATGAAAGCACAGGTGACTGTTGCGGAGTTTGAGACTATCACCGGCAAATCGGTACAGCAGTATGTCGAAGCATTTAAAACCACGATTCGCCCTGAGGTTCTTTCGAGCAAAGAGGCTCCTCAATGGCAGGATTTCGAAAATATTAAAGGCCTCATCCTCAGCTTAAAAACTCTCCAGCAAGAATTAAAAGACAAGCCCGAGACCGCGCACTTCTTAGATTCTATTGCGACAGAATTGAAACAAGCCCTCGCTGCGGATCCTGCGTTCCAAAACCTGACGGCGCTTCATAAAGAAGTGAAAGAAAATAAGCAAACGACTTTTCAACCGACAGAACGAGAAATGAAACGTGCTTATCAGTTTTACGTGATGGAGCTTAATAAAGTTCTACCGCGCGAACTACGTATTCCGATGCTTCACCTGTACTCAGAAGGCCGTGTGCAGTCTTTAAATAAAGAGGCGGTCGAATTCATGAAACGCCTTGAAGAAAAGTATGTTGATTATTTGAAAGCACCGGAAATCGAGTCTTACGAAAAGTTTGTTGAAACCCTTCGCAAGAGTGAAGATCCAGACGTGAAACTTGCAATCAAGCTCATTGACCAAAACAAATTGCAAGTGGCTATGCGCCGGCCTGAGAACGCCCGTTTCTGGGTTCCTAAGGTCGGCTTTCAAAATCAATTCATCACCAAATCATCGCGTGGCTCTTTAAGTCCGGATGGCCGCAACAGTGCAGAAACAGCCTTGTATGCTTTGGAAGACGTGACGGCTTACTCAGCCCGCGATCCAGAGTTCAAGCCAAAATACGGAACTCTTTCTTTAAAGCCAAGAACCTCGGCGATTACGCCGGACATCTCTAGTAGCTATCAATACGGACCTGATGTCTATGGATTCAAAACTGAAGCGATCCAAGATCGCTTGACATTTTATCCCACAGACAGCCTGGGCCCCGGTTGGAGCATCAGACCTGAATACAAGACTTGGGATGCTTCTCTCATTCCTTGGAAATATCGCATGCTCATGGTTCCATTCATGGTCGAAGCTTTGAAAGCAAAAACCTTTAAAGTAGGTCGCGATGTTTTAAACCTCTTACCCCGAGGCTCTGTGAGCGGCTGGAATATCTATTTTGAAACTCAGATCCTCGGCGCTGTTCGACTTCAAGACGTCGAAACATTTACGTTCACCAATCCAGGCAACCCGCCTCGTGGAGAATTTTTGCGCGAGTTGATCAAACACGGTATCAAAATTTACGACGGCTCCGCGGGACTCGGCCCTAAGCAACTGAAAAAATGGACACCGTCCGCAGAAGATCTGGCAGCGATGTAAATAAAAATCATTGCAAGTCCGCACACAACGTGGTGTCTTGGGAGATATGCGATTTCTCGGAATTCTCCTGAGCACGATCTGTGCGGTATGTATTGCAACAGCGGCCCCCACACCCTCTCCGACTCCTGCAAAACTACGTAAAATCACCTTAGTCACCCATGAATCTGTTCCGTATATGTCTAATTCGATGCCTGAACAGGGAGCTGCTGCGCATTCTCTTCGCAAAATATTTAAGAAAATGGGTTATGACCTGAATGTCGTTATCGTCGGCTCATGGGAACGTGCCAAATATATGGCCGCAAATGATTTTAGCATCGACGGCTATTTTCCCTATACGACCGTTGAGAATAAAGAGCTCTTTGTCTTTTCAGATGGCATTTCCAAAGGACTATGGGTGCTGATCGAACGCAAGGCGAACCCCATTCACTGGAAAAAACTCGAGGACCTCGGAAAATACATCGGCGGCAACGTCGTCGGGGTGGAACTTCGCGGTGGAATGCAAGAACTGCTCGATCAGAAAAAACTCACGATCGAAGATGCTCCAGATAATATTTCAAACCTGCGCAAGCTTGCCACAAAGCGCATCGACTATGCCTTGATGAATCCACCGGCTTTCATCTACCACATCAATACAGAGCCGACACTGGCGCGTTACAAGGATAAACTGCAAGTGAATCCGAAAATCATTGCGAAAAATACTTATGGTGTGGCCTTTAGAAAAACACGTTTTGATAGTGAGTTTATGAAAGAGTTTAACAAGCTCGGCTTGGACGTCGATAAATTCGGCGAAGAATATATCATGCAGCTCTTAAATAAAAAAAAGTGAGATGATGATACCGCTTTTGATCAACAATTTTCTTTAATTCGCTGAAATCTTGCACAATATCCTGAATTCGTCACTGGCGTTGAGAAACTCAAGCCTGTAGCCTGACACTATGTCTGACAACGATATACCGAAGACCGTGAGAGATTTTGTTTTTGAGTACATCGATTCCGTGGAGCAACTAGAGATTCTACTTCTCCTCGAATCGGACTCAAACAAAAGCTGGTCCCTGGCGGAACTGAATGGACTTCTTCGTTCAAATATAAATTCCGTCGAAAAGCGTATTAGCCTGCTTCTTTCGCAAGGTCTTATTATTAAAAACGAAGATTCTCAGTTTTCATTCTTTCTGGATGACGTGGATCTTAAACAGACCATTCACAGTCTGGCTGATATTTATAAAGTTCATCGCTATAGAATCCTTGAAATGATTTTCTCGCCGATGAAGAAAAGTCGTGATTTGGCGGAAGCCTTCCGACTTTCACCCACTAAACCGAACAAAGGAGACTCCCATGGCTGAAACCGTCTATTTGTTATGCGCCGTTATGAGTATACTTTGTACTCTATTTTTATTTCGCGGCTATCGCAAAAGTGCCAACAAACTCCTCCTCTGGACGGCACTCAGCTTTGCGCTGATGGCCTGTAACAATATCTTTCTTTACATAGATCTGGCGATGTTCCCCAATATGGATCTGCACGGACCTTTTTGGCGGAATCTTTTAGGGACATTGTCTGGCGCGACTCTGCTGTTTGGACTTATTTGGGAGCTGACATGACGAGTATTAACTACACGTTCTTTCTGGCCGGAATTAGCATGGCAACGTTTGCCGCTTCAGGTATTTTCTTTTTAAAACTCTGGAAAGCCGCCCAGGATCGTTTCTTCGCTTTTTTCGCCATAGCCTGCGGCCTTTTGTCTTTGGAGCGAGTGATCGCTCTTTTCGTACAGGGTGTGCTTGATCCACAATCAGCCCCACTGCCAGAGTCTACAAGCTGGATTTATCTCATTCGTCTTTTGGCATTTTTGATGATCGTGATCGCAATCGTCGGCAAGAATATGCACAAGAAATAACTATTCCCCGAAGTCAAAACCCATTTGCTCACCTGATTGCGGTGGACGGCGAAAGTGATCGACGGACAAACGAATGCGCTGTTCGTTGAGGTGAAACTTACGGCAATATAGATCAAACATGCCGGCAAGATTGTCGGCCACAGCGCCTTGCCCCTGCATACGGCTTCCGAAGTTTGCGTCGTTGAGTTTCCCGCCACGGATATCTTTAATCAATGACAAGACTTTTTCTTTCTTGAGCGGCCGATGCACTTCGAGCCACTCCGAAAACAGGGGCGCTACAGAAAGCGGCAATCGCAGGGGCGTATAACCGGCAAAAACGGCTCCGGCATCTTTGGCCGCTTTTAAAATCGCCGGCATCTCATGATCTGTCAGCCCTGGAATGACCGGAGCAACATTCACTCCGACAGGTATCCCTGCCTTCGCTAAAGTCTCCACTGCCTTCAGGCGCGCCATCGGATGCGAAGTGCGCGGCTCTAAATCGCGTGCAAGCTCGGCATCGAGGCTCGTTACCGAGAGCATGATCGCAACCCCATTATAAGACGCCATCTCTTTAAAAATCTCAAGATCGCGCAGAATGAGCGCATTTTTCGTAATCAGCCAGGTCGGATTGCGAAACTCGAGTAGAACCTCAAGGCAACGCTTGGTAAGTTCCATTTTTCGCTCAAGCGGCTGATAGCAGTCCGTCACCCCACTCATCGCAATCGGCTCCGGCTGCCAGGATTTCTTCATGAGGGCCGCCCGCAACTGTTCAGGCGCATTTTCTTTCACGAAAATCTTTGATTCAAAATCAAGCCCCGCCGAATACCCCAGGTACTCGTGCGTGGGACGTGCGTAACAATAAGCACAGCCGTGCTCACAGCCGCGATAGGCATTGACGGAAAACCGAAACCCGATATCGGGGCTTTTGTTTTCAGTTAAAATCGTCTTCGAGTGATCCTTTAAGATTTCCGTTTGCAGGCGCGGTTGTTCCTCTTCCTGATAATTGTCAAAATCCTCAGGTGTCGGCTCATAGGAGTGCTTATCAAAGCGGTTTCCCGCGTTGCTGCTGGCTCCTCGTCCTGTGATGTTCTTTCGGAACTCTTTGGTCATCGGGATTTTATATCACAAATCGCGCACCGTGGGAAATCGTCCCTGTTAATCCTAAAATATGAGTAAGCAGATTCATGTGGGCACCGCACACTGGCAGATGCCTAAACAATATTCACACGGATTTTTGGACAAAGGCAGTCACTTGGAACGCTATGCCAGTGTCCTGAACGCCGTAGAAATCAATTCTTCATTTTACAAGGAACATCAGCAGAAAACCTACGAACGCTGGCGAGACAGCGTCCCGGCGGACTTTAAATTCTCTGTGAAGGTCTCGCACATCTTTACGCATGAACTCGAACTGAATGTCAGTTTTGATCTTTTGAAAGAATCCATCAGCCGCATTCTGGCCCTGCAATCCAAACTCGGAGTTTTATTGGTGCAATTGCCGCCGCACTTGGATTTTAAAGTGCATGATGTCGCCGATTTTTTTAATAAACTGAGAAAACTCTATCACGGGCCAATCGCTGTCGAGCCTCGGCATTATACATGGCTAAGACCCGAGGCCCTCGAACTGATGCGCGAACTGAAACTGAGTAAAGTTTTTGCTGACCCGGCTCCGTGCCCGCTGGAACTCAAGGACTCTCCACTGTCAGGGGTCACTTATTTCCGCCTGCATGGCACCCCGGTGATTTACAAATCCGACTACCCAAAGACCTTACTGCAGGAACTGGCACGGGACTTCAAAGAGCTCCCGCATAAAAACATCTGGTGTGTTTTTGATAACACCACCTATGGCTATGCCACTAAAAATGCTTTGGACCTTAGTGCGTCGCTAGGTTTGAGATCTGTGAAATCAAGAGGCGACGATCTATTGGCTTGGTTAAATGATCTGAACAACCAGCCGCCAGACAGCGGTCACGGTCTTCTTTAAGCGCATGCGCTGTTAAAGCGATGATCGGACCATCGTACCCCTTGCCCCGCAATGTGGTCGTTGCTTCGTAGCCGTCCATCTCCGGCATTTGAATATCCATGAGGATGATGCCGTACTGGCCCTTGAGTGCTTTTTCAACACCCTCCACACCGTTATTGGCAAGTTCCACTTGAGCCCCCGCTCCGGTCAGGAAGCGGCTAATGAGAATTTGATTGATAGGTGCGTCCTCAACGAGGAGGACTTTAATACCCTGAAGTGCATTGCTGTCGTTCACTGCTGGAAAATCCTGTCTGGCTTCAATAGTTTCTTGTTCGAGAGTTTCAAAATAGGGAGACAAATCCGCAGGCACACCGCTGACTTCAATCAAGAAGCAACTGCCTTGACCCGCAGAGCTGCTTTCAAGCGAGACACTCCCGCCTAAGGCTTCCGCAAGCTTGCGCGAGAGCGCTAAGCCCAGGCCTGTACCGCCAAAGCGGCGCGTGGTGGAGCTATCAACTTGCACAAACGGCTGGAAGAGCTTTTCTGCCAGCTGCCGGTCAATACCAACCCCCGTGTCTTTTACGTGGAATGAAAGCTTATTATTCTTCCATGACGCTTCCAGGACCACTTTGCCTTTTTCGGTAAACTTGATCGCGTTACTGATCATGTTCAACAAGATCTGGCGAAGACGCGTTGGATCCGTGATCACCTTCTCCGGGATCTTTGTTTTAAAATTAAATTCTAAGCCAATGCCTTTTGCCTGCGCTTTTACAAGCATCAACGTCTGCAGATCACGCAGAAGGCCCGCGAGATTCACGTCGATATTTTCAATGTCCAAGCGCCCGGCTTCGACTTTGGAAATATCCAAAATTTCGTCTATGATTCTGAGCAGCTGCTGGCCGCTACGCATGATCGTATTTAAATTCTGATTTCGTTCCTCCGCGGACATATCGGAATTCAGCATCAACTCGGCAAATCCCAGCATCGCCCCGAGCGGAGTGCGAATTTCATGGCTCATATTTGCCAAGAACTGAGTCTTTGCAACGCTCGCTGCAACCGCCGCCTGCTTGGCATCAAAGATCTCATCTTCAGCGACTTTTCTGTCGTGGATATCCATGCTGGTACCGATCCAAGAAGTCACCTTGTCGAGAATATCAAACTCCGGCACGGCACGCACTGTGTGCCAGCGAAACTCACCATCATGACGGCGAACACGGATTTCGATTTCAAAGGGAGCCCCTTTATTCATCGAATCAATCCAGGCCTTCAAGAAGATTCGTAGATCCTGAGGGTGAATCGCATCCTGCCACCCAGAGCCCACGCTCTGCTCTTGACTGAGGCCGGTGTAGTCGGTCCAAAGTTTGTTGAAATAATCTAAAGCGCCGTCGACCTTCGATTTCCAGATCATGATCGGAACTGCGTCGGCCAGATTGCGGTAACGCTTCAGCGTTTCCATCTCAAACTGCGCGAGTTGGAGGAAACGTGCTTGTCGCTCGGTTTGACGGATCATTTCATTCTGATCCTGCAGTTGCCGCTTTTTCAAATAGAAATCGACGAAGAAATTAACCTTCGATCGTAAAATCTGCGGTTCAAACGGTTTAAAGATGTAATCCACCGCGCCCACTTCATAGCCGCGGTAAATATGCATGTCGTCCTTGTTGATCGCTGTCACGAAGATGATCGGCGTATAGCGGTATTGCTCATTTTGACGAATGCGGCGAGCGGTTTCAAAACCGTCCATCTCCGGCATCTGCACATCCAGAAGAATCACGCCAAAATCAAACTGGTTTAAAAGGCGCAGGGCTTCCGCTCCGGACTGCGCCCGAACTAAGTTGACATTTGGCAAATTCAACACGGCTTCTAAAGCAATGAGTCCATCTAACCGGTCGTCAACGATAAGAATATCAACTGGAGGATGTCGCATATTTCCTATTTTTCCTTCTTAATCCACGAGTACATCACAGCTAATAAATGATTTTCATCCACTGGCTTGGTTACGTAATCCGAGGCACCGGCCTCAAGACATTTCTCGCGATCCCCCTTCATGGCTTTCGCCGTGAGTGAAATAATCGGAAGCTGCCCGAACTCTGCGATCTTACGAATGCCGCGAGTGGCTTCGATTCCATCCATCTCTGGCATCATAGTGTCCATCAAAACCAGATCCGTGTCAGGATTTTCTTTCAGAACGTGGATTCCCTGTTTGCCATTCTCTGCATAGATCACATTCATGCCGCGCATTTTTAAAATACTTGTCAACGCAAAGACGTTACGAACATCGTCATCCACAACGAGAACTTTCTTGCCGGTGAAGTCGGCATCTGCAGGAAGTGATTCCACCTCGCGCGGCGCCTCAGTTGCCTCAAGCATGCCCAAGACGTCCCCCACATATTTCTGTGGCAAGTAAAGAGTAAAGCGGCTGCCATGGCTCGGCTCAGATTCCACCTCAATGATACCACCTAACAGACGCGCGATTTCACGGCTGATGGTTAGACCCAAACCTGTCCCGCCGTATTTACGACTGGTCGTCCCGTCGGCTTGTTGGAAGGCCTCAAAGATCAGTTTTTGTTTCTCAGGCGCGATACCGATCCCGGTATCTGTCACGCGGAACATAAACGTGTTCTTTCCTTTCAGACCTAGCTCTTCAGCATGGGTTTTATCGGCCAAACCAATCTCAAGCTTCACGCTGCCTTTTTCAGTGAACTTAAAGGCATTGGAGAGCAAATTTTTAAGAATCTGCTGCAAACGGTTTTCATCGGTGAACATTGCTTTTGGCAAGTGCGCATCCATTTGAACCTTGAATTCCAGCGCCTTGTGTTCTGCCACAGGACGGAAAGTCTGCTCGAGGTACTCAAGCACGCTTTCAAGTTCCACGGCCTTCGGATTGACAGGCATTTTCCCAGCTTCAACTTTAGAAAGATCGAGGATTTCGTTGATAAGAGCCAACAAGTCCTGACCTGCTGAGTGAACCGTGCTTGCGAACTTAACTTGCTCGCTGCTGAGGTTCTTGTCGCGATTCTCCGCCAGAGTTTTCGAGAGAATGAGCAAGCTATTCAGCGGCGTGCGAAGTTCGTGGGACATGTTCGCCAAGAATTCCGATTTGTACTTCGAAATAAGTGACAACTGTTCCGCTTTTTCTTCGAGCGAGCGCGACGCGAGCTCCACTTCTTGGTTCTTCACTTCAAGAAGCTTTGCTTTGTCTTCGAGCTCTTTGGCCTGAGCTTCCAATTCGGCATTGGAACGTTTCAACTCTTGCAGGAGCTCTTCCGTTCTCATACTGGACGAGATCATGTTCAGGATAACGCCGATGGAATCCATCAACTGATCCAAGAAATTGATATAGTTCTGAGAGAACGTGCGCGTCGAAGCAAGTTCGATCACGGCTTTGAGTTCGCCCTCAAATAGCACTGGCAGCACAATCACATTGCGCGGTTTTTCTTCATGCAAGCTTGAACTGATCACGACGTAATCATCTTGCGGATGAGTTAGCAGAATGCGTTTTTTCTCAAACGCGCACTGACCGACCAAGCCTTCTTTGAGCTTATAGCGGTTAGAAACATTTTTACGTTCCATAAACGCGTAGCTTGCAATGAGGTTCAGGCTTTGCTGTTCTTCAGATTCTGTTTCCAGCATGAAGAAGGTTCCTTGATGCGCATCCACCAGCGGAGTCAGCTCTGACATAATCAACTGCGCCACCGCAGTCACAGAACGCTGACCTTGCATCATGCTCGAGAACTTCGCAAGGTTCGTTTTCAACCAGTCTTGCTCAGTGTTTTTCTGAGTCGTATCTTTCAAGTTACCGATCATGAAGTTGATATTTTCTGAAAGCGCTGCAACCTCACCTTGGGCTTCCACGGTGATGGAACGAGTCAAATCACCTTTGGTTACCGCCGTGGATACTTCTGCGATCGCACGCACCTGCGCGGTCAAGTTTCCTGCCAGCTGATTCACGTTGTCAGTTAAATCTTTCCACGTACCAGCAGCACCCGGAACCTTCGCCTGACCCCCGAGCTTTCCTTCGATACCCACCTCACGGGCAACCGTGGTTACCTGATCCGAGAAGGTTCTCAGAGTATCTGTCATGGAGTTGATAGTTTCAGCAAGGGCTGCCACTTCCCCTTTGGCTTCAAGAACGAATTTTTGATTCAAGTCACCGTTTGCGACGGCGGTTACGACCTTCACGATACCACGCACTTGAGTCGTCAGATTTGACGCCATGAAGTTTACGTTGTCAGTTAAATCTTTCCAAGTACCCGCAACCCCAGGAACGCGCGCTTGCGCTCCAAGCTTTCCTTCGATACCGACCTCACGGGCAACCGTTGTTACCTGATCGGCAAAGATACGAAGTGTATCTGTCATGGAGTTGATGGTTTCAGCAAGGGCTGCCACTTCCCCTTTGGCTTCAAGAACGAATTTTTGATTCAAGTCACCGTTTGCGACGGCGGTTACGACCTTCACGATACCACGGACTTGTTTTGTTAAGTTCGAGGCCATGAAATTTACGTTGTCGGTCAGATCTTTCCAGGTTCCAGAGACACCGCGCACTTCCGCTTGGCCTCCGAGTTTCCCTTCGGTACCTACTTCTTTCGCCACACGAGTTACTTCGGAGGCAAAAGATGAGAGCTGATCCACCATTTTATTGATGACGTCTTTGATTTGCAGGATCTCACCGCGGGCATCCACCGTGATTTTTTGGCCAAGGTCCCCGGAGGCGATGGCTGTCGCCACTTTAGATACGTCACGAAGCTGAACCGTCAAGTTCGAAGCCATGACGTTGACATTATCTGTTAAGTCTTTCCAAGTACCAGAGACTCCTTTTACTTCCGCTTGGCCGCCGAGTTTACCCTCGGTGCCTACCTCTTTCGCCACACGAGTGACCTCGGATGCGAATGAATTCAACTGATCCACCATCGTATTGATGGTGTCTTTGAGTTCCAAGATCTCGCCACGGGCATCCACCGTGATTTTTTGTGACAAATCCCCTTTTGCGACGGCGGTCGTAACTTTAGCGATGTTACGAACTTGAGTGGTTAAATTATTCGCAAGACCGTTTACGTTGTCGGTCAAATCTTTCCAAGTACCGGCAACACCTTTTACGTCCGCTTGTCCACCCAAACGACCTTCAGTCCCTACCTCTTTTGCAACACGAGTTACTTCGGCAGCAAAACTTCTGAGTGTATCCACCATGGTATTGATGGTGTCTTTCAGCTCAAGGATTTCACCTTTGGCATCCACGGTGATTTTCTGAGACAAGTCACCCTTCGCAACGGCAGTGGTTACTTTTGCGATGTTACGTACTTGGGCTGTCAAGTTACCGGCAAGACCATTCACATTGTCGGTCAAATCTTTCCAAGTTCCTGAAACCCCTTTTACCTCAGCTTGTCCACCGAGACGGCCTTCAGTTCCAACTTCCTTCGCAACGCGCGTTACTTCGGCAGCGAATGAGTTCAGCTGATCCACCATGACGTTGATAGTATTTTTAAGTTCGAAGATCTCGCCCTTCGCATCCACCGTGATTTTTTGTGACAAATCCCCTTTGGCAACGGCGGTTGTTACTTTTGCGATGTTACGTACTTGGGCTGTCAAGTTACCGGCAAGACCGTTCACATTATCCGTGAGATCTTTCCAGGTCCCAGACACACCTTTTACTTCCGCCTGGCCGCCGAGTTTTCCTTCAGTCCCCACCTCTTTCGCCACACGAGTGACCTCTGAAGCGAATGATGACAACTGATCCACCATCTTGTTGATCACGTCTTTGATCTGCAGGATTTCGCCTTTGGCTTCAACTGTGATTTTTTGTCCCAGATCACCATTCGCGATCGACGTCGCAACTTTAGATACGTCACGCAACTGCACTGTCAAATTGGATGCCATCGCATTTACGTTGTCGGTCAGATCTTTCCAAGTACCAGACACACCTTTTACGTCTGCCTGACCACCGAGTTTACCCTCAGTACCAACCTCTTTCGCCATACGAGTTACTTCGGCAGCGAAACTTCTCAGTGTATCCACCATGGTATTAATGGTGTCTTTCAGCTCAAGGATTTCACCTTTGGCATCCACCGTGATTTTTTGTGAAAGATCGCCATTCGCAACGGCAGTGGTTACTTTTGCGATGTTACGTACTTGGGCTGTCAAGTTACCGGCAAGACCATTCACATTGTCGGTCAAATCTTTCCAAGTCCCAGACACCCCTTTTACATCGGCCTGACCACCCAGTTTACCTTCAGTCCCTACTTCCTTCGCCACACGAGTTACTTCGGATGCGAATGAGTTTAACTGATCCACCATGACGTTGATGGTGTTTTTCAATTCAGAGATTTCACCGCGGGCATCCACCGTGATTTTTTGTGACAAATCCCCTTTGGCAACGGCTGTTGTTACTTTTGCAATATTACGAACCTGAGCGGTCAAGTTGTTCGCAAGACCATTCACGTTATCTGTTAAGTCTTTCCAAGTACCAGAGACGCCCTTAACGTCGGCCTGACCACCTAAGCGGCCTTCGGTACCTACTTCCTTCGCCACACGAGTCACCTCGGCTGCAAACGATGACAACTGATCCACCATGACATTGATGGTGTTTTTAAGTTCAAAGATCTCGCCTTTGGCATCCACCGTGATTTTTTGTGAAAGATCGCCTTTGGCAACGGCTGTTGTTACTTTTGCGATATTACGTACCTGATCCGTCAAGTTTCCTGCGAGGATGTTTACGTTATCAGTCAAATCTCTCCAGATACCAGAAGCACCGCGAACGTCGGCCTGACCACCGAGCTTTCCTTCGGTACCCACCTCTTTCGCAACACGAGTTACTTCGGAGGCAAACGAATTCAGCTGATCCACCATGGCATTCACCGTGGTACCGATGCGGAGGAATTCTCCTTTGACCGTCCGGCCGTCGATCTCGAGGGACATCTTTTGTGACAAGTCCCCTTTTGCGACGTGGGTGATAACGCGCGCGACTTCGGTGGTCGGCTGCACAAGGTCACCAATCAGTAAGTTTACGGAGTCGACACTGGTCGCCCAGGCGCCGCGAACAGTTCCCATGGAAACACGCTCAGACATCTTACCTTCTTGCCCGACGGTGTTTCGCACACGGGAAAATTCATTCGCCATGCTTTCATTCATTTCAATGATATCATTTAAGACTTCACCGATCTCGGCAATGATACCTTCATGAAGATGCGGCATGCGCACATTGAACTCGCCTCGACGAACTGCTTTTACAGTAAAAAGCAGCTGTCGAAGCTGTTCATGAGTTGTGCTTGAGGAAAAATCGGCTTCAGGAACTTCCCGATAAAAAGCAGTGTTGGCCGTGGGAGGGGCATTTAGTTTTTTAGACTTTGCAACACTGGCTTTTTGACTTTTACCAATCTTTGGTTTTTTCAGTTCGCCATTTTGTGAAGACTTCACTGATGATTTTTCCATGAAATCCGATCCCCCTTGAATTTTTTATATTTTTCTATGGCTAACATGGAGGACGCGTTAAAAAGTAATGACGATTTCTTCACACGGACTAAATTGTTAAGGAATTCATCTAAACTCGTCTTATTTATTTAAAGACTTTGAAGACGACGTGATGTTTTCTTCAAACAACGTGTCATTGCGCAATAGCTAAGCGCATAAATAAGAATAAAAAAAGCCCGAGAAAGACCCGGGCTTCAAAGTTTAATCTCTAGCTTATCACTAGTAAATTTCGTTACACACGGCTTCCGCATTACTATCAACCAGCGCTTGCACACTCTTCAACATTGTATTGCAAGCAGGAACCACTTCCGCTTCGAGGCGGTTGATAGGTCCATAGTGAGTGCGGCTCAAACGCAGCATCGTCATTGCATACTCCGCCGCAAATGCCGGGCAAGCTTTATTGAAAGCCTGGTAAGTCGCGCCAGCGCCTTTCCCGAGAACACTCTGAGCTTTGCAGCTCGCGCCCTGCTTAAACACGTTCAGCATGCAGCGGCCGGTGGTGCCTTGATACTCTTCGTACAGACGCTTGAGTTCGTTTGAAACTCCCATCGAGTCATAACTTGTTTGGAACAAGCCGGACTCAGCTTCTGCAGACGTGCGATTTGAGCCCGCAGACTTATCCCAGCCTTCGCAGTAAGTGCCGGAGCTTTCACGCATCCCCAGACCAATACCAAGCGTATACAGCGCACGCAAAGTGGCTTCACCAGATGTGGACACGCTCATTCCGCGCATGGCAAACGTCGATTGATAGTGAGCAATGGCGTCCTTCTTAGCGTTCTGAGTATTTGCCTGAGCCATGATGCGGGCTAACGCCGGCACAGGACTCAGACGCGTACGACAGGCACTGCGCGCAAACGAAAGTGCCATGCCTTTGATATAGCCGGCCGGCGCGCGGCCGCGGTTTTTCCAATTGTAGCTAGTGCAAGTTGAATTCGAAGCAATGGAGGTGATTTGGTCTGTGTAACGTCCGCTGATGACAGCTTCTGAGGTGAGTTGCGCAGAGGCAACATGCGCTACAGACATTACGGCGATTTGGAGAACGAGGGTTTGTATAAGTTTTTTCATACCCAATGTTTCGGATTTCTCCCATCAGAAGGTCAGGAGACGTTCATCCAGTTTTCTATTACTTTTGTGTTACACTTCACGACCAAAGAACCGTTTGTCCACCCTGGACCCGGTTTTCCCGGGCAGTTGTCCTAAGATAAATAAATGAAGTTTTTGCTGCATTTCTTTGTCCTTTTGAGCCTGGGCTTGCCCGCCTTTGCTAAGACAAAAAATAAATCCAAATCTCCGCTTCAAGCCGATGCCGTGTGGGTCGAAAAAGAACTCACCCGCATGGGACTTTCAAAAAGCTATATTGCGGAGTCGATGAAGTACTACGAGCCTGCGAGCTTTGACTCGACAGTGACGTTGAATTTATTAGGCTTCCTGCGCCCTGCCGGCGAGCACATGAATCGCGTGAACGCCGAGGCCGTGCGTGAAACACAGAGCTTTGTGCGCGAGAACCAGCCGGCGTTTGCCATTGCCGAACAAAAATACGATGTGCCTGCGAATGTGATTTCAGCTCTGCTGTGGATTGAAACCCGCCACGGCGACAATATGGGAAAATTCCATATTAACAGCGTCTATCTACACCTCTTGCAAGCCGATATTAAAAAGAACCGCGTGCTTCTGACGAAGCTCGCGTTTGAGAAAAATAAAAAAGAACAGCGCTTTACAAAGAAAGAACTTCGTAAGCTCATGGCGGAGAGAACAAAGAAAAAAGCTAACTGGGCGCGTGAGCAGATCATGGCCATGGCTGCAATTCGTAAGAAAAAGCATCTCGACATCACCACCTTGCGGGGCTCTTACGCCGGCGCCTTTGGTTTGTCGCAGTTTATTCCTTCAAGCTATTTAGAGTACGCAAAGCCCTCTAAGCCCGGCACCGTAGCAAAGCTCACCGAAGCACCGGATGCGATCATGAGTGTTGCCTATTACTTGCATCGCAGCGGCTGGAAAAACGCCAACCCCGACTCCCATGTCGAGGCTCTGATGAAATACAACAATAGCCGCGACTACGCGGACAGTATTTTGGAAATTTCAAGACAGGTTCTTGCCGCGAATCCAACAGCTGCGAAAAATCGTGGCGTCTCTTCCGTGAAAGAAAAAAATTAATATTTCTGAGTGCAGGATTGCAGGCAACCTGCAGCGTCGACTTGGGACTGTCCCATCTGTGCGCCCTCGACAGTGGCGTCGAAATCGGCGTGTTCGAAGTGAGTGCCCTTGTTGCAGTCTTTGATGTCTTTTTCTTCTTTATACCAAGCGACGTATTCCGCCGTACGGTAATCAAGCTCTTGTGAAATGCGGCAGCCGACGTAACAGTGAGCACGCTTATCGCGGGTCATTTTCTCAGCCACGGCTTTTTCCTTAGAATAAACCGCGTAGGCTCGGGCTAAAGCAATAAACCCCGGGCTTTGTGGCTCGCGGTACTTCCACTCCATGGCGGCCGAGTTGTATTCCTCTTGGCTCGCAAAGATCTTCTTTGTCTCAGGGTTGATTTCGTGCAAATAGCAATCCTCTGCCGCCAAAGCTGAGGTTGCTGCCAATGAAAGAAAAATACTTAGAAAGATTTTTGCCATTGGAAGGTTATATCATATTCCATCTAAAATCCCGCCTGTCAGGATTTTCGACAGGAGATTGCTTCACGGTGGTGACAGAAAAGGGCCTAGGTCAGCATCCCCCAGGTCTGCAGCAGATCACTATCGCGGTGCCAGCGCTCGCCGATATCGGTCCGATAGAACATATTCGGCACCTGGATGTTCTTGACCCGGGAATAGGCCTCGCGACGGGCATCATCCATGGTCGATCCGGCTCCCGTGACCACCATCGAATATCCTGAGGTTCCAGTGAGCAGCCACTCGCCGTCGACCAGCTTGATCTCACACGGATAGACGCCTTCATTGGTCGGTCGCTTAAAGACCACCGGCGCATCTTCTGAGAACTTTTTAAAGGTGTCATAGTCGGAAAACGGAAACGGCGGCACGGCCACGACCACCGCGACCTGCAGGCCTTTTTTCGTGCGAAGCTGAAAATCAAGTCCCGCGGCAAGCGCATACATGAACTCGCCCCATTTCGACAAAATGCCTTCCAGCTGCAGATTCAGCGTTGGATAACCAAAGCGCGGAGTGAACTCGAGTGGATAAATGCCACGGTTATTCACGATGCAGTTGATATCAAAATAACCAACGTAATTGCCGATACGAGATTCCATCTTGCCGAGAGTTTCCTTAAAGAGTTTTGTATCACGTGCCCAGAAACCACTGGTTCCCATCTCTCCGGTGGAGGGGCCAATATCGTTATTCATCATTTTCTTGTGCTCGAAATTGACCAGTGCCGGCAGAATAAATTTCTTGCCGTTGTAAAACGCTCCGATCGCCACTTCGACGCCCGAGACGAATTTTTGAATCTGAAAGCGGCGAATTTTTTTGCCCCAGCCCTTGCGATAGCGTTCAAGAATCGTGATGACGTCTTTGCCGTCTTCTTCCTGCCCGACATACGAGAGCACTTTGTCATTCTGAGCTTTACCGCTCGGCTTCACCACATAACGGCCCGGAGTGGTTCTGACAAAGTGGATGGCGCTGTCAAAATCGGTGAACTCCCATGACGGAATCGTCGTGAGCCCCGCGGCTTTCATCTCTTCCGTTCCGAACTCGCGGTCAAACTCAAGGCGATCTGAATAGCGCGTGCCACCGACGACCTTACAGCCTTCTTTGCGCAGCCGTTCACAGATTTCGCCGAAATCAGAGTCATCAAAGATGATGGTGTCGGCCCAGGTTTTGTACTCTTCCCAGTTTTCAACTTTTTCCACAAAACCGTCGCCGATTTCCTTCTCAGGTTTTGAGAGCACGGCGTACTTCACTTCGTGCCCCTCTTTCAGGATTTGAGTGGCTAAGGCATGCAATGACGACCAGCGGGTTACAAACAAGAATTTCATCCATCCACTTTATCGCCCCCCCCGACCCAGACGAAGGTTTTCGCTCCATTTTTGCAGATTTGCATACCGGATTTCCACGGATATGAAAAACATCGTCAGCCAATAGCTCCCCCCCTCAATCAGTGGATCCTCAAAGCCCTCTGTCCCCCTCTGATTATTGTAAACCTATAAGTTGACCATAATCAGAGGGGCCCGCGACAGCTCTGGCATGGACTTGCCTTTCACGCCTTCGGCAATCATCCTCTTGCCGGCCTCATCTATGATTTTGAGGTTGGCCGATAAATCCGACATGAAGGTCTTTTAGTTCGCCTTTCGGAAGACCGCCATAAAGTAAACCTATAAGTTGACCCTTATCTGGGGAGACCTTTAGGGTTCGCACTATGAAAACGGAATTGAATAAGGCCGAATATATTTGGCGGGAACTCCTCGCCATGGAAGACATCCAAGAACATTTACCACCGGAAGCCCTAGGCTTCATCACCCCATCAATCCCTAAAGAGGGGTGGCTGAAATACTGCCGCGAGGCTCAACACCTAGGATTGGAGCAGATCGCCCAGATTCTCGAGATTTCCAAGGCTGGGCTCAAGAAACTCGAGACCAATGAAGCCACCGGAGTTATAACGCTAAGGCGCCTGCAAGAGGTCGCAAAGGCTTTGGACTGCGAGCTCATCTATTTTATAAGGCCCCGCCAAAAAAAGACGTTTTCGTCACTGATTTGGCAACAAATTCTGCCCAAAGCACTCAAAACATATCGACGTAGATCTTCCTCTCGGCGCTTCCAGAATATCCAGCCAGCGGCTCTTGCGCGGGTTGCTCAGGAGCTGTTTAGAGATCCGCAAGTTCGACGCGAAATGCAGTGGGTTCGGAACAGGGATTCCTGACGCTCTCGTCAACTGAAATAAGTTGGTTTTTGACAGACTAAATGCTCTAATTTTCGCCTATGAATCAAGAATATTTTGAATGGATCCTCTTATTAGCTCGTTGGTTGCATATCGTTGTGGGTGTCACGTGGATTGGCACATCGATTTTCTTTATGTGGCTGGACCGTACTTTCACTCCCAACCCGAATTCCAAAAATGCCGGTCACGTCGGTGATCTGTGGATGGTTCACGGTGGTGGCTTTTATCATGTTGAAAAACTTTTGATGGGCCCTACTAAAGTTCCAGAGGAGCTTCACTGGTTTAAATGGGAATCTTATTGGACATGGATGAGCGGGATCTTTTTGCTGATTGCGATTTTCTATACAGGTAGCGGCACGTTCTTGCTCGATAGCAGCGTTTCAGGAGTTACATACTGGCAAGCTGTCGGCATTGGTGTCGGTTCGATTTTAGTTTCTTGGTTTTTCTATGATTTCCTGTGGGAGTCAAAACTCACAAAACACAAACCTATGATTGGTCACATTTTGACCATCCTGTGGCTTGCAGGCATGGCGTACTTCCTTTGTCATACACTCAGCGGCCGTGCGGCTTACATTCACATCGGCGCGATGCTGGGAACGTGGATGACAGCAAACGTTTTTCTAAGAATCATTCCACGCCAAGTGAAAATGGTTGAAGCCGCGAAAAAAGGCGAGCCAGTCAACCAAGACTGGGGTAAGAACGCGAAGAACCGTTCAACGCACAATACTTACTTCACTCTGCCGGTGATTTTCTTGATGCTCAGCAATCACTTTTCGCAAACCTACGGCAATCAGTGGAACTGGCTCATTTTACTTTTGATCAGTGCCGCCGGCGCCGCGATTCGCGAATTCTTTGTTGTGCGCCTCAAGAACCCGACGCGCTCAAAAACTTTTGGCGCAATTGGCATCTGCCTGATTCTTGGCGTTGTGATCTTTACCCGCGAGAACACTGGGAACACGGCCGTAGCTCAGGAATCTCATCACGATGCTCCGGCAGCTCAGGCGGCGGTGGCAACGACATCTGCTGAAGGCATGGGTCTTGTCAAAGGCGTTGTCGAGTTTGACGGCGATGCTCCTCAGACCGAGAAACTCCTTCTGCCATTTGCCTGCGCATCTCATTACAATGGCGATGCTTATTCCAATGAGATCCTGATTAAAAACGGTAAACTCAAAAACGTTCTTGTCCGTGTCGTAAAAGGTCTTGAAGGCAAAACGTTTACCGACGTGCCAGCAGAACCGGTCATCGTCGACCAAGTCGGTTGCCAGTACGAACCGCGCGTAGCTGCTGCTCGCGTAGGCCAGAAAGTGGAGTTCATCAATAGCGATGCTCTTTTCCACAACGTCCGTTCTATTACAAATAGCAACGAAGTGTTCAACATCGCGATGCCGAACAAAAATGATCGCTTCACCAAAGTCTTTCAGAAGCCAGAGATGTTCGTGCAAACCAAGTGCAGTGTGCATCCATGGATGAATGCTTACGTCGCCGTCATGGATAATCCATTCTACAGTGTGACTAATGAGAATGGCGAGTTCGCAATTAAAGATCTGCCGCCAGGTCATTACACTCTCGAAGCATGGCATGAAGTCTTTGGCACTCAGACCAAAGAAATTGATGTCAAAGCCAATGACACGACCAAAGAAGAATTTGAATTTAAGAAGAAGGACTAGCCATGATCAGCACTCACATTCTCGACACCAGCATCGGCAATCCTGCGGCGGACGTTTCAGTTCGCCTGCAGAAAAAAGACGGCGATGCATGGAAAGACGTTGGCAAAGGCGTTACGAACTCCGACGGCCGTTTTGTTTTTGACTGCGAAAAAGTCGCCGGCACATATCAGATTGTTTTTGATATCGAAGAGTATTTTAAAAAATCCGGCCGCGAGAGCTTCTTTATGAATACACCGGTGATTTTTAAAATCTCCGACACCGGTCGCAAATATCATGTGCCTCTTTTGTTAAATCCCTTTGGTTATTCCACCTATCGCGGAAGTTAAGGCGCTCACCATCATGTCTAAACGAGAAATCCCCTATTACCTGGACTATGCCTCTGAAAATCTTTTGAATTATTTGAAACCGGAGTTAAAGCCTGTTCCCGGCAATCCGGAATTGCAGCAAGTCGGCAGCATGGGGGGACTTGAAACACCCGAGTCCTTAAAGTTTTTGTGTGAGCTTTATGATGCGGTAAAACCAGAACTGCAAAAAGTCCTTGAGCAACGAATTGTCGATCGCAAGTTTATCGATGAACGCACCAAAGCCTGCTTTGAACTGAACAAATCGTTAGGCATTGATTTTCTCGATCAACGCTATCATACGATCCTCGGCCAAGAAGATGCCGGCGGCCGTATCGTCATGGGTCCTAAGAATGATTTTTACTGCAAGCCCGGCGGCGGAAAGCCCGTTGCTGAGATTCCAAAATTCTTGCAGGGCAATCATGTGACTTTGTTCGGTCCTCCTGACGATGCCAAGCTTTCGATCAATGCCATGAATGCTTACCATCGTAAGCTCAAAGATGAGCCTGCGGTGGTGGCTGAGCTTTTAAAAACTCACACGAGTGAAGCTAAATGGGGTGCCGACGACGAAGACTCTAAAACTCCCCTTCGCCGTGATTTGATTTCAGCCGGCGAAAACCTCACGGGATGCTTTAATAAAAACCTCCACTTCGTCGACCCAAAATCACAGAAGGAATACAAACTCGAAAAAGATCATCTTTCACTGCCGATCAAACGCTTCCCAGGTTTAGCACTGCCTTGTTTGTTCTTGTATTACAAAAGTAATCCCCTGCCTTTGCATATGTATGATTTTGCTTTGCACCTCTTTGAGCACTGGCAAAATCCTGAAGCCTTGGCGTTCTACGTGCCGAAACTGGAAAACGAAGAAGAAGCTCGCTACATCCGCGTCATGATTGAGACTGCAGAGAAAATGATCGCGAAGCTTCACCCGGCTTATAAGGTTGGGACGGTTCGCTTACTGATCGTGCTTGAAAATCCGCGGGCGGTTTTCCGCGTGAACGAAATCATGGATGAGCTTTACCCTTACTTTGCCGGCGCTTCTCTCGGCTGGCATGATTACTTGGGGTCCACCGCACGACTCTTTAAAGAGGACGCGAACTACCGCATTCCGGTGAAGGCTGATCCGAATATCGTGATTAAATATATTAAAGGCTCGCATGATCTGCTTGCCAATGTCGTTGGCCCGCGTGGCGGGATTAAGATCGGCGGCATGTACGGCATTCTTCCTGTGGACACGGACCTTGCGAATCCTTCTTTCCAAATCACTATGAAGGGCTTCATCAAAGACGTCGTCACCCAGATGAAACGTCACCTCTCGGGCTTCTGGGTCGCCCATCCCGATTTTGTGCGCTTAGGTCTTGCCTTGATTGAAGCTTGGAAATTCCATGCTTCGGGCGATTCCAGCAAACTCGAGACGATGATTAAATCCTTGCTCGATCCAAAGTACCACAAAGAGATCTTAGATTTTACTTTCGGGAATGACATCCAAGGCCTTGATATCACGGATCCTCTCTATGCCCGCTCGCTGATTGTGGCCGACATCAAGGAGTCGACTTATATTGCGAACAATCATCCGGATGAAATCCGTTACAACGTCTTTCAATCGCTGCAGTATCTGACCGACTGGCTTTCTGGGAATGGCTGCGTGGCCCTGCCAACCCAGATCGAAGGCATCCCCGCCCGCGTGATGGATGACCTTGCAACGGCCGAGCGCTCTCGCTGGGAAGTCTGGCATGAGCTTCACCATGGCCGCTTCACTATCGAAAACTTCTTAAAAATTGCGCACGAAGAACTGCATTTTATTCGTAAAGATCTTTCAAATGGAAAAAAGATCGTTCAAGTGAAGTGGAATGAGCGCACAGAAAAATGGTACCCGGTTGCAATGAATCTGATGATTCACTTAATGACAAACCCGCAACCGGTGGAGTTTGCTTCAGAATTGCTTTTGCCATTCACTTTAGACTCCATCCGCAACTCCCAGGACCCTTGGCAAGCCATCACGAAAATTGATCCAGCGAAATACGCGATCAAACCTTATGTTACGCGCTTTAATTATTACTTCTCGATGTGCGGCAGCCTAGCTTTTGCAACCGAGATGGCAAAGAACCTGACGGTGGACCTTGCGCAAGCTGAAAAAGTCATTCGCCAGTTTGATATGGCTCAAATCCTAGAAGCTGCAAGCTTCCATGGCGATATTGGAGAAGCTAAGAAAACCCTCGATGCCATGGCTTCGAAAGAACAAGCCCTCGTTCATCAAGAGGATCAAAAAATCCAAGAAGAGCTGCTCGCTCAAGGCAAAGCCTATCGCGAAAAGTTCGGCATGAAGTTTTTAATCTCAGCCCAGGGAAAATCCGGTAAGGAACTTCTCGCGGCACTTCTGGCAAGAATGAACAACTCACCGGCGGTTGAAATGGACAATGCGCGCACGGCCCTTTGGGAAATCACCAAAAAACGCCTCGCCGCTCATCCCATGAATCATCTGCAAGAGTTCATAACCGAAGCTCTCGCTCGCCACAAAGTGGATGCGGCTCAGATTTCAATCTCTACCGGCGAAGGCCTTTTACAAAATCTTGCTTTCGGCCACGCAACCACCGAGACCTGGTTTGAAGTCGCATCACTAAGTAAAACCATCGGCAGCTGTTACGCCATTGAATACTTCCACCAGAAAGGCATTCCGCTCGCGACTCCAGTGAATGAAGTCTTTGCAAAAAGTCCGTCAGGCTTTAGGCTAAAATCCCTCAATGCGCAACATCCCGAGTGGGCTGACAAAGTCACGCTGGCTCATTTGATGAGTCATGCGGCGCTCAATATGCACTATGTGATCGGCACTCCGGCAAACGAACCGATGCAGAACTTAAAAGAGCTCATCGAGAGCTCCGCCGGAGTACTGAATGAACCCGGCACGAAGTTTCAATACTCGGGCGCAGGTTTCTTAGTGCTAGAGCATCTCATTGAGGTGCTTGAAGGAAAACGCATTCAGGACCTCACCCGTCCCTTCTTGGATCAGCTGGGACTGACCGATTTTTCGTTTGAACAAAAAGATCTACCGGGCGTGCAATACGCAACGGCTTATGATGTGGCGGGAGTTGCAATCCCAGGCGGCCGTAAGCTCTTCCCGGCTTTTGCTGCTGGCGCCATGGGGACCGCCCACTCGATGGAAGTTTTCCTGACCGCGCTCACCAAGGCATTTCATAGTGTGAAGGGTTTTGGGCCAATCTCGCATGATACGGCGATACAAATGCTATTTGGGACGGACAAAGGCTGCCGTAAGTTTATGGGCACCAAAATGGGACTTGGTATTTTCACCGCTGAAGCCGGCCCCAATCGTCTTGCGATCCATCAGGGGGCGAACGACGGCTATCGTTGCTTGTTTGCTCATTGCTACGACGGCCCCGCCAAAGGCCAAGGCTTTACGATTCTTTGTAATGCCGAACTCAACGGTGTGCTTTTCATTTCTGAAGTCGCACAAGCTCTTCTGAAAGAGTTTAATATGGCGGGCATTGATTACAGCCGCTTTAAGAAAACCTTCGTGAGCTCTGAAATTCCGCAAGAGCAGATCGTTAACATCGGCTACCGTGATTTGATTTTCGATGCCTTTGAATCCGATTTACCGGAAGAAATCATCGAAAAAGGACCTCTTGATCCCCTGGCGAAATACAATCTTGCAGTGGGTGGCAAAGTTCTCGAAACCACCAATCAAGGCTTTGCCCGCGCAGCGAATCTGCTGTCGGATCATCTGCCGTTGTTTGACCCAAAACTCTTTGGCCGCCAGGGCAAGATCATGGATAGCTGGGAAACCGTCCGTCACAATCAAAAGCCTTGTGATGAATTGATCTTTGAACTTAAAAAACCTTCGGCCATTCACTACGTCGCTGTTTCCACCAAGTACCATCTTGGCAATCAGGCCCAGTTCACAAAACTTGAGGGTTTGAATAGCGCCACAAACACGTGGCAGGAAATCATTCCAAAGACGGCTCTTGAAGGCCACGCTCTTAAGCGAATGAAAACTTCGACGGGAGCCACGAAATTCAGTCAGATCAAAATGTCTCTCTACCCAGACGGCGGTATTTCACGCCTCGGGCTTTATGACGAGTCTTTGCCGGAAACAGAAAAATCCAAGTACGTTTCACCAGAGTTGGCAAAGAGCGAAGTCTTCGCTGACGAAATTCCAAAAACTCAGCGTTCTCTGGCGCCAAAGTACGATGCCAACGGCAAGGAGCTCGCAGCAAACTGGCAAGCCGCCGGTGACGAAGTCGATGTTGCGAGTCTTGCTTACGGTGCAAAAATAGTAAAAGCAACAAATGAGCACTATGGACCGGCAGCTCAGGTGATTTCGCCCTATCCACCGCTTCATATGTTTGACGGGATGGAGTCCGCTCGCAGCCGTGACAAAGGACACTGTGAGGAAGTTGTCATTGAACTAGCAAAGCCTGCAGCCATTCACCGTTTAGAACTCGATTTTACATACTTTGTGAATAACAATCCGTTAGAAGTTTCAGTCGAGGGCCTCGCCAACGGCGCTTGGCTTTCACTTGTTCCACGCACCAATGTGAAAGCCTATGCTGCGAATAAATTTGCGATGGATCTTTCCCCCATGACAAAAGTCACACAAATAAAACTTACGGCCTTTCCTGACGGTGGTATTAATAGGGTTAAAGCTTTTGCACGAAGGGGTCAGCTATGAAACAAGTCAAACTTGGCAACCAAGGTTTAAAAGTCTCACGCATGGGATTAGGCTGCATGGGCATGTCGGATTTCTATGCCGGCCGCGATGAAAAAGAATCTATTGAAACCATCCATCACGCCCTCGATCTTGGCATTAACTTCCTCGATACGGCTGACATGTACGGCCCTTTTACCAATGAAGTGCTGGTTGGAAAAGCCATCAAAGGCCAGCGCGACAAGTTCGTGGTCGCAACCAAGTTTGGGAATGTCCGTTCGGAAGACGGTCAGTTTCTTGGTATCAATGGCAAACCTGACTACGTGAAAAAATGCTGTGAAGCCTCGCTGAAGCGCCTTGGTGTTGATCACATCGATTTGTACTATCAACACCGCGTGGATCTGAACACACCGATTGAAGAAACCGTGCAGGCCATGGCGGACCTCGTGAAAGAAGGCAAGGTTCGCTATCTGGGGCTTTCGGAGGCCGCTCCAGAAACCATCCGCCGTGCTCACAAGATCCACCCGATCAGCGCTCTGCAGTCCGAGTATTCGCTGTGGACTCGCGATCCAGAGGCCGAGATTCTTAAAACCGTGCGCGAGCTGGGAATTGGTTTTGTGCCGTACAGCCCACTCGGCCGCGGTTTCTTGACGGGACGTTTTAAAACGCCGGCAGACATCCCAGAAGGCGACTACCGCCGCAACAATCCCCGTTTCCAAGGACAGAACTTCACCAACAATATGGAGCTCGTCTTGCGCGTAGAAGATATTGCGCATGAAAAGAAAGCAACGGCGGCACAAGTGGCCCTGGCCTGGGTGATGGCACAAGGTGAAGACATCGTTCCAATCCCTGGGACGAAGTCTCGCAGTCGTTTAGAAGAGAATGCAAAAGCGGCCGAGCTTCAGCTCAGCCAGAAAGATCTCGATTTCCTGAACAAAGAGTTACCTCCGGTTTCAGGAAATCGCTATCCAGATATGAGTACTGTGAATCGTTAGAATGGCATTGCCGTGTGGATTATTGGCAGCTCACGCCAGGCACTTGGATCACGTCATCGATCTTCAGTGTTTGGCTTGAGTTTGCAGTCAAGAACTGGCCGCCACCGATCGAAGAGATGTTTCTCAAGTACTTTGTTTGTGACTCAACGAAAGCTTGAGAGTAGTAATAAACCGTGTTGAGGCTGACTTGGCCTGGAGCCAACGCACGGATCGAAGAAGCATCCGGAATCACATCATCCGGGCTCTTATAATCTGTCGCTTGACCGTCAGACACCATCACAACGGCATAAGCCGCTTTTTGAGCCGCATTGGCAGCAAGGTCTGCACTGATGATACTTTTTGCCATGCTCAAAGCGGCTTTGTAAGGAGTATTACCGCTGTCGGCCGTATTCATGAAGCTGTTATAACCAGCATTCACGACAGACATGTCTTGAGAGAATACACCATTATTGCCCACTTTAATTTGAGCTTTTGCAGAAGTGCCTTGGAAAGAAATCATACCAAAATAAAAGTTACTGCGGCTTTGATAAGCGCTGATGAAATTATTGAGAGTCGCTGAACGCCATTTCTTTTGTGGGTCTGTCGCAACCGCGCCACCCTCGCCAGCGTTGGAACCTGAAGTATCCACGATGAAAAGGACTTTCACGATTTTGCTTGAACTGACCGTCGTCGGACGGCACGAAGCATCGTCGCCTCCGTTAGGATCGCCAGTCACAGCATTTAATGCATTGGCATCAACATCTGTTGTGAACTTAGCATTGGAACAGTTTTGGAAAACGAGAACCAACGAGAAAAACGTCACCCCGAGTGCTATTTTACCAAAGTTGATTTTCATATTATTTCCCCCACCTAGCTTACATTTAAACTATGCAAGTTCCGTGGTACCACATTTGGGAGCCCAGAACGAATCTGGTCGCGCTAAGTTGGTGAATGCGTCCAATAATATGAGGGCCGAAAAAGACTTCGTCGTAACAATGTGAGAATTCAGAGGCTTTATGGGGCCTTTTCAGAGCTTGGGTCGGCCTCGCGAGGGCTTATATTCGATTCCGCTCCATCCTTGAAATCCAAGTTGTGGATCTTTTGCACATCTCGTAAACGTGTCAAAGCTGCAGCCAGCATCTTAGGGAGTGCGCCGAACTGATTTCCCTCTTGGCTTATCGCCGAGCTAATGATGATTTCATTCAGCGGGATCAAACGTGGGACAGGATTGCCTCCGAGTGTCTCACATTCAGACACCGGGGTGACCACAGAATGCTTACGGCAAACCGCCGGGCGATTCTCGTAATTGCGGCAGGCATTGTCGTCGCCAAGAAGCACGCAACGATTCGATTGGATAGCCCCTTCTGCCCACTGAGAATCAAGACGCTGACGTGTCGCCTGAGCTTGCAAGCGCTCTTCATCAATGACGATTCCCTGCTGCAAGATAGATTGTGCCAAACGATCGGCATCGTCTTCGCTAATTTCCACTTCGAGGTGGCAGCAAGCGCCGCAGCCTTTTTGACAAGTCGTCTTGATATGTGAATTCAGAGAAATTTGTTCTTCGATAAGTTCGTGCGTGACAGTCGCACGTTCAGCTCCCGGGCGATAACTCGCCAGCAGATCATGATAGTGATTCAGCAAGCGATTCACTTCACGTTCAAAACTTTCGAATTCTTCAGAGTTCAGAGTTGTTTTATAGACGGCAAGAAGATTGCGGAGCTGAGGAGTCATTTTCATATACTCTTCATATTATCCCGGCGCCTGTTCGGCGGCGAGACCCGTTTTTACAAATAAGGCCGAGGTCTGGTTACTGCGCCTGAATTTCATTTTGTTTGGCCTGAATGGCGTCTTGCAAACGGCGAACTTCCACAGTCTGATTTTCAATCTCACGCTCCGCCTTTGAGATCTGCCCCGTCACCCCTTGAAGGCGGCTTTGTTCGGCGGCCTGCCCCTGTTGAAGGCGATCAATCTCGCTACGCAAAGAATAGATCTGATCTTGAGTATTTGCAGCCCCCTCCCGAAGCTCCGCTTTCGCCTGCTCTGCCAGGGACTGGATGGCCTGGGTATTGTTCAGAGCTGCCGCAGACACATTCACCCGCTCTGCACGGAGCTCTTCCAGACGGGCTTTTTGCTCATTCAACAGGGTCTGCAATCTCGCCACCTCGGCGGGCTGGTTCTGCACTTCTTGGCTTGCGGGGTTGGTCTTCCAGTAATTTAAATTGTTCTGTGTGTTGCGGATATCCTGTTCGAGCGCTTGCACATTGGTGTCGACCTGGGTCCGCGCCAGAGCAGTCTGGCTATCCTGGTCTTTCAACGCCAAGGCCGCCGACTGGTTAATCTGGTCTTCGGCGCGATGATAGCGATCCAGATCATCCAAAAGATTTTGAATTGCCAAGTCACGTGAGTCCATTTGCGAACGATAGGTCGAAGCGCCCACCATTTGGGACTGCTGACGCTGCAACTGATCCAGGGTTTGTTTTTGATTTTCCAGCGCCTGGGACTTGCGCATAAGTTCTGCTTGTAAATTCTCAAGCTCGCTCTTTAACTGGGTCCGGCGAATTTCACTGCGTGCTGGAGTTGACTTCATCGGTGGAGGAGCCGCTGCTGTTGCGGGCAGTGTTTCTTCCACCACAGGCGGAGCCACCGCCGCAAGAGCTGAGGCCTGCGTCCGCACTGCCTGATGGAAAGAACCAAAATACCAAACTCCTAACATGGACGCGATCACGATAAGGATGATCCAGATATTTGTTCGAGGCATAGGGCCCCCTGAAGACTATTTTCTCTCTGGCGCTGAATGAAAACAAGTGACCAAGCGCTGACAAGTGACAGGTACCAAGACGTATTATCTAGAAAATGAGATCATAAGAATTTCGTGGTTTCTCTACGAGCGTCTTTTACTCAATTTTACCAACGGTGCCGCCATTAAAGAACTGACGACGGCCATGACTGTCAGACTTGTAAACAGATGACCGTCAATGAGTCCTAACTTTAAGGCCATTGCGCAGAACAGAATTTCCATCGCGCCACGGGCATTAAGCACCATCGCGATAATTTTAGCTTCTGATTTTGCAATTGAAACCCAGCGTGCACTGGCGTAGACGCCGATCATTTTTGCAACCACCGCAAGTAATAAAATAGTCAAACACTGAAGCAGGTCAAAATTTTCCTGCAAGTGAATCTTCATACCCACGCCAATAAAAAAGATCGGCGCAAAAAAATATTTACTGCTAACCATGAAGCCGCGTAAAACTTTTTCTTTGCGACTGAGCCATGGCGCAAACACGAGGCCGATAAAAAAGAACAGCACCGGCAAATGACTCATGAACCAACGGTCCCGATCCCCCGCCGGAAGTAAGCAACTGAAAATCAGCCACGCCGTAATATCACAGATCGTTGCTGCAGCAATAATCGTATGGCCTAAACGGGTCTCGTACATCTTCAGGTCTTTCAAGATTTGTACAACGACCGGCAAAGCCGAAATCGCCAGTGCCACCGCAATAACCACGGCTCCTTCAGCGTCCCGGCCAAGCCCACTCATCGCATAAGCAAAGCCCACCACAAACGGCAAAGCAAATGCTCCGAGAGCAATTTTCACCGAGGCCTTCAAATCTTCCTGCAAGCGTGAAATATTTAATTCCAGGCCGGCAATAAATAAGAAACCCAAGGAAGCAATACTGAAAATAACTTCAGGCAATTCTATTTTGAGCAGACTCGGCCCCAGAATGAGGCCCACAAGAATATAGATAAAGAGAAACATCACTCGCCTTTTTTATGCTTACGCCACGCAAAGAACACAAGACTGCAAAATGAAAAAGCAATTGCGAGATACAATAGCCATGGCGTTTCATCACTGTCTGCGGACTCAAGACCAAAATACGAAATGACGAGCTTCATAACGATCAACGCTTGAAACGCAGCCCAGATATAAGGAAAGAGCTCACGCGTGCGCTTTTGATCTTCGGTCAAAATCTTTGGTGGTTTCTGCCTCTGCGTGGATTGTCCCCAGTATCGGGCCTGATGAAAGTCTCTGACGATCTTCTGCCACTCTTCCTGAATCTCCGATAAGTTCACAGCCCCACTTCGTGCGGCAAGGGCCCGCCCCAATCGACCGGCCCCTTCGCGGGCCAAATGCTCTTTGGTCTCGTTGCTGAAATAGCCATCGGTTGGCGTGAAATCGCTCTTTTGTTGGCTCGAAAGCTCTTGAAGATACTTCTGAGCGTCGGAATTCAGGCTGGAAATATTGAATGCTTGTTCGAGGTTTTCAGTAAATGCCTTTTCCAGTGAATCCATCTCTAAGACTACTTTCCTTGAATAACCTCGAAGTAGGCCCGGCAGTAATCAGACTCTGTATTAGTCCGGTTGAACTTTAAAACCTGGTCCATCTTGCGCGCCCGGCAGCGGTTCAGTGCCGGCCCAATCAAGCCCGAGGGATGCTCCTTGATGAATTGCGCGAGCTCCGTCTTACATTGAACCTCGGCGCCCTGCCAAGCCGTTTCGCAAAGTGATTTTTCAAGCGTGTAGCAACGTCCCTGAGGGCTGCTCTCTCCGCAGGGTCTTTTAGCCAGCTCTTCTTCCATGGCAGGTTCCATCACGAAAATAGAGGTTAAATGAAAAGCGAACATGATGGTAAACAAAGCCCCCGCCCCGATTTCCCAGTAAGGTTGAATGCGGAATAGCTTGGCGAGCGGCCGGAAGAAGATAAAAACGAGGCCCAAAACGAATAAAACGCTATAAAAAACGGTCATAGTCATAGGCAAAAGCATAGCACCCGAGTTGTCGCGAATCTAGTCACTTTTGGGAAGAAACTTCATGGCCGATTCCCTGTACTCGCACTCAAGGGGCTCTCAGGTTTGGTACTGGGATTGCTATATTCCGGGTGTTGATAAAAATACCCTTGGGAGGATCTATGGGAATGAATCTACTTAAATCGACACTTGCAGCCACTGTAGTTCTTGTGAGCTTAAACGCATGGAGTACTGAGAGCGATCCTGCTCTTTCTACTGAGCTGAACAACACAATGAACTCTATGAACCAACAAAAAGCGACTTTGCACCTTGAGTCTGAAGTTGTTGCTCTTGATAACGAAGAATATCAAGCCGCTGAAAAGCAAACTGTAAACGAAATCAATAAGCTGAACAGCGAGATCAAAGATCTCGAGCGCCAGCAACGTAGTTTGACAAAAGAGGCAGACCGCGCTCGTTTGAACGCAGAACTCGCGACAAAGCGCCTTCAGTTGAAGCAAACGCAAAAAGCCGATGCTCAAAGCCGTTTAGCTCAGGCGAACAATGCGAAGAAAAAGGCTGAGCATAGCCACTCGCAAGTAAAAGCAAAAGTAGAGTTGACCGAACAGCAATTGTCTCAAGCTAAGCAAAAGACGGCTGAAACAATGAATGGTCTTCGTGAAATCGAAAAAGACAATGCGAAATTGAAAAACCGCATTGAGCAAATGAAACGTTCGATCGCTCTTGAAAAGAAAAAGAAGGACAGCCTGCGTGCTAAGCGCACAAAGTTGACTTCTGAAGGTCAGCGTTTGCGCAAGCAAGTAGCCGTTCTTGAAAGACAGTAATTAGTTCCGCCTAAAAGACCGCCGCACTTTCGTCTTCGATCGGTGCGGCTTCATAGATCTCAGCTTCACGCAGGGACTTTTTGTTAAAGTAAAAATACAAAAGCCCTGCGATGATGCCTAAAATAAAGCCCACGAAGTGACTCTCATAACTAATTGAGGCATCAAAAGCTTCGGCCGGCATAAAAAGCAACAAACCCACACCCATGGCTCGTAAAAATCTGTGCATCAGTGTGCGCTTGCGATCAATCATAAAGTACAAAATCAACCACGCCCCGCCCATCCAGAACACGACTCCGGAAAGACCGATGAGGTGAACCTCCGCCGGCATCCCTTGCAGAACATACAGATTAGTAAGACCGCCAAAAATCAACGCGGACAAAAGCACGCGTGTGATTCCAAAGTAACCCGTTAAAAATGTGCCTAAGATAAAAAATAGAAATGAATTACTGAGAAGGTGTTTGCCATCGCCATGAACGAAAAGTGTCGTCCAGGCTTTCCAGTACTGGTGCTTGCTGAAAACAGCGTCGCGGCTGGCACGCATCCACTCTTCAGCTCCTGCGAAGTCTGTCCAAGCTGCGATACTTAAAAGGACAACGACAAGAGTCGCCATCGCCATGGCAACGGGTGCTAATGGATTTGGTTTTCGGCTAAGAAGAGTCTCTCGCAAAACAGAAGATGATGATTGCGCTGCAAACGAGTCCACGGGGCCTCCAGGTCCATAAACAATGGGACCGCCAGCGACTTTGTCAAGATGAGTCAAATAATCACATAAAATCCGCGACCTTAGCGACGAGCTTACCTCGCACTCTATGAGTCGCTAGCCGTTCTAAGCCAAGCGGTATATTTTCAAACGGCAAGATCTCGGTGAGTGTTGAGAATATTTTCTTGTCTTCAATCAGTTTCGAAATTTCAGCGCCGATGATACCGAGATCTTTTTTGTCGTCGTTGGATCCCAAAGTAAAAGCACCGGCTAAAAAGACCATTTGCACAGACAGCGCCTTTTCAAACATCGGTATGTTCGAGATATCCGGCACATCAACGAGGCCTACAAAGTGCCCACCGAATCCCAGCAGTTTGAAATTTTCATTAATGCTCGGGCCGCCTAAGGTATCGAGCACGAGACTCACTCCTCGCCCATCGGTGTAATCCATGACTTTCTCAAAGACATTTTCATCGCGGTAATCGATCACAAACTCGGCCCCCAAATCGCGTACGAATGAAAAATTATCTTTTGAGCACGTGGTGATGACACGAAGGCCCTGGCGTCGCGCAAATTGGATGGCAAAACTGCCGACGCCCCCTGAGCCTGCATGGATTAGTACTTTCTGACCTTCCCGCAAATTCAGTTTGCGGTTAAAAACTTGATAAGCTGTCCAGCCCGCGACTGGCACCGCCGCAGCCTCTTCAAATGAGCTCTTTGCTGGCATCAGCGCCAGAGCACTTGCTGAAGTCACTGCGTACTCGGCAAAACTTCCTGGGCGAGCAATATCAAAAAGCCCATACACGCGGTCGCCGACTCTGAAGTCTTTGACATCCGAGCCGACTTTATCCACAACTCCTGCACCGTCAGCTCCGAGCGTGTGTGGATAAATCCAGGCGACGTGCCCCCAATCCGCGGCTTTATAGTCCACGGGATTCAGCCCCACAGAATGAATTCGCACTCGCACCTCGCCGGATTTCGGCTCGGGCATGGGGACGTTTTCAATATGCAGATTCTCACGATCGCCGGCTTTATCCAACACGAAGGCTTTCATATCAATAATCCCCTTCTTTAACGTACGGTTGACTCCATAGACAAACTTGTAACAGCACCGACTTGATCCAGGCTTGATACATACACTCGACATCTTCGGCATCATGGGTGTGCTTTTTTGCTAGGAACGGCTTTAGTGTCGCTGTCAGAGGATAAGCCAGCGCGAGAATATAGCGGAAGTGGATTTTTTCCACCGAGTCCACATTATCGGTTTGATTTTTTTTCGTCAGATGTCTCAATGCAATTTCATGCTGATAATTCAACCACTTTTGATCATAGTTGGCATCGGCGGTATCTAGGATCCATTGTTTGAAACGTAGGCGAACGGCGTCCATATAGTCTTTATTGAGACGATGATCGTTTTTGTAGCTGAAATAGATCGCAAGCTGTGGCTCTACTTTTATGAAGCTATACCAGACATCGAGGATGTCATCGGTCTGGTCTTCAAGCACTTCGCGGGACATGCGAATGTACTTTTCATCCTCATCGGTCCAAAGGATGGTGTTTTTTAGAAGCTCAAACTCTTTCAGGGACACGGGGCTTCTCGCAACTTCTTTAGTGCCGTAGGTGTAGCCAGGAATCCCCTTCCCACCATGAAGAGGGGCTTTAAATTTTTTAGATCTATCATGATGAGTCGTGCCGGAATGTTGCATCGAAAATCTCCTTATATTTGAATTGCGTACTGCATAAGTGCAATGTTTAGTGAATTCAGAATAAGTTTTCGATGTCGCGAACTCCGCCGAGTTATTGGAAGATATTGGAATACAAAGTCTAGTTCTTGCCTTCGATCCACTAAATAAACCGCTACTTTATATAGCCCTGGAAAGCCTCCCGAGAAACCAGCCCTTCTCAGATTTTGCGGAGAGTTTTTTTCTGTGGTGTCCGGTGGCCCCTTTTACGAGAATTCTTTCATGGGGAAGAGATTTTAGAAATGTGATTAACTACCATGAGCTAAACGATATGGAAGCCCCTACGGAAGTGACGGAATAAGTAGTTATACTACTTCCCTCAGATTAAGGTAAACTTATAGGTTGACCTTATTCAGAGGGTGCCGTTACCTCACGCTAAGACTGACATGCTCTCCACGCCCTAGTACTGCCAAGGAAACTTCGAGAAATCTTTCGGGCGTTTCTCGAGGAAGGAGTCGCGGCCCTCTTTTGCTTCTTCAGTTCCGTAAGCCAAACGAGTGGCCTCACCGGCAAAGAGCTGCTGACCCACGAGACCGTCGTCGATCATGTTAAAGCCGTACTTCAACATGCGCATCGCTGTCGGGCTCTTCGAGTTCATTTCGCGAGCCCATTCCAAAGCCACCTTCTCTAGCTCGGCGTGTGGCACTACGGCGTTCACCATACCCATATCGAAAGCCTCTTGAGCTGTATAGTTCGCACCCAAGAAGAAGATCTCTCTCGCGCGCTTTTGACCGACCATGCGGGCGAGGTATGCGGAGCCGTAACCACTGTCAAAGCTTGCAACGTCGGGATCGGTTTGCTTAAAGACCGCGTGCTCTTTGCTCGCCAAAGTCAAATCACAAACCACGTGCAATGAGTGACCGCCACCCACAGCCCAGCCTGGGACAACGGCCATCACAACTTTCGGCATAAAGCGGATCAGGCGCTGAACTTCCAAAATGTGCAAGCGGCCAAGGCGCGCTAGGTCCATCTTATTCATCGCCGAACTGTCAGAATTTTCGTACTTGTACCCGTCTTTACCGCGGATGCGCTGATCACCACCGGAGCAAAACGCCCAGCCGCCGTCTTTCGGCGAAGGACCGTTACCGGTGATAATCACCACCCCCACATCCGGAGTCACACGTGCGTGTTCTAGAGCCGTATAAAGCTCATCCACCGTTTGTGGACGGAAGGCGTTGCGCACTTCGGGACGATTAAAAGCAATGCGAACCGTGCCCTGATCTTTGGCGCGATGATAAGTGATATCGTTGAATTTGAATTCTTTGATTTCTGTCCAAAGTTCCGGATTGAAAGACATTGCTGGCTCCTTGTTTCGAAGGGCCAAAATTTACCGCCTCCCAAGGGCTTAGGCAATGAGGACTTTTTCGATTTTGTCCAAAAATTCAGCGTTAAAACGCTTTAAAGAGACTTTTTCTTCTTCCCACACCTGCTTACGGACGAAATCATGGGTGATGATGCCGTCTTCAAGGGTGGCACGGACGCGTCGATCCATTAACTCAGAGAACAAAATCAACTTCGCTTCCATCGGAATTTTGTCCGGCGGTACCTGATTTGGAAAACCCTGTTGATCGTTGCGCTCATGAGTGCACACAATGCAGCTCTTCACGTCTTGTGAGACATCCAGGTTACGGAACATCACGCGATTGAGCGAACCCATTGGATGTGACTTCAACTTCTCTAAATCATTTGCATCCAATTGCGATTCAGGTTTCGTGAGAATATTTTTGTAATGGACCGCCGGCAAATCCATCAGCCCGATATCCGCAAGCAGTGTTGTAACGATCAGCGTGCGCGTATCGGTCAATAATTGCGCCTTTTGCGCGATTTGCAGTGCATATGCTAAAATATATATTGCACGTTCGTAACGGCAGAACTTGAAATCCAAAGCCTGTGCAATCACATTCCAAACATCAGGACAATTATTGAGATATCCCGCAAGCTCTTGGGCAGTAACAATGAACTCTTCAATCTTTGCCGATAGAACTTCCTTCTTTGCTACCTCTGAGTCAAGCAGCAACAACAGCATGAGCTCGCTGTAAAGGCCCATCAGTGTCATCATCGTAGCACGGCAGCGTTTTTTTAACGCCGCCCCCGTGGAATCATGATAGGTCTCGATGTACTTACGATACTCTTCAAGGTTCTCGCGGCGGATGTAAATCTGTTTCGCCGATTCGAGCTTACGGTATTTCTTATCACTGAAAGTAAAGCCCGAGAAAAGCACCGGCAAGAATTTCTGATTCAACGAAAGCTTATGATATGCATTGAAGGTCACTTGCGTGCTCGGGAACAAGTCTGTCACCGGCACCGGCAAGTAGGTGCCTTGAATAATCAACGCCGAAAGGTAATACAACTTTGCACTGCCACGGATTTCTTGGAACAAAATCATGTGGTGAGCGCCGGCGCCCCGCATGAAATCGCAGTCTTCAACCGTCTCGCCGCCCTCGACAACAACGACCACTTGCGTGCGCGGGAAGATCTCGCGTAAAAGCCCCAAGATACGCATGCGCTCTTGGATTGTGCTGTCACTATCAAGCTCGATCAATGTCATTAAAGGCGAGCTCTCAGTGCGTGTATCGAGCGGAATGTCTTCGACGGTCGCACACGTTTCTGAGCGGAAGTCGTAGTGTTCAGCGACATCATTGGCCACTGACAAAAGCTCGGCATTCTTAGCGATGACTAAGAATTCGATGCGTTTTGGTATTATCGAAATGACCGTTTCATCAGACATTCTCGAGACACTCCCCCATGGGAACATTTCGGCTTTTCCGAGGGCCTTCTAAATTAAAAACCGCTTTGCTTTAAAAAACGCTTCACTTAAATCCCGCGACGGAGGTCGAGTCTTGACAAGATTTAGCAAACATTGAATAGTTTTATCAACTTTGGAGGTCGCAACTATGGAAATCACTCTGAAAATGAACAGTAAAATGAAGCTTTTTGCTCTTATGGGCCCCCTGATCGCCCTGCTCACGTCCGCTGCCTTTGCTCAGACTGGGACCAGCCAGCTTGAAGGAGTCACACTTTCGACAAATGGCCTCACCAAAGACGGCCAGAAATTGCAATATGTGGGCGCAGGCCTTCGTAACAAAAAAGTGGTTATGGTCAACGTGCGCGTGTATGTCGGCGAATTTTTCGTAGGTGATACTGCGAAATTTAAAAAATCCGATGCACTCAAAACTGTCAGCGACGCCTCCCCTGCTCTGATTCAACTCCATTTCCTCAGAGACGTCGACGCCGAGAAAGTTCAGTCTTCGTTTAAAGAAGCCCTTGAAGCCAACAAGATTGATTTGAAAAAACCGGAGATTCAGAAATTCTTGGACGCGGTGAAAACCGGCGGCGAAGCAAAGAGCGGCAAAATGCTCTCAATCTATGGCGCTAAAAAAGGCGATGGCTCTGAAGTTATCACCTATGAGGATTCAAACTCCAAAGCCACCACTGTTTCAGGAGGGGCGGGATTCATTCAGGAGATCTTCGCGATTTGGCTTGGCACCCCAGCCGACGGCGGAGTTGCCAAACTCAAGGAAGACATCCTGAAATAATCCGTTAGTTCGTCACGCCCCCTTGCTGAGGGGGCTGCATCAGAGCCGTTGGTTGAATGAAAATCTGACTCATCAAATCCACATCCAAATCCAACGCCGCTTTTAAAACTTCATTCACATTCTCTACAAAGACAAATTTCATACTGTTACGAATTTCCTGTGGAACTTCGGCCAAGTCTTTTTCATTTTTCTTCGAGAGAATGACCTTCTCGATTCCCGCACGATGGGCGGCAAGGACTTTCTCCTTGATACCACCGACCGGCATCACGGAACCGCGAAGAGTAATCTCGCCGGTCATAGCCAGTTTCGGATCGACTTTGTGTTGCGAGAACAAAGAGGCCAAACTTGTCAGCAAAGTCACCCCGGCTGACGGGCCGTCCTTAGGTATCGCTCCCGCGGGCACGTGGATATGAATATCCTGCTTGCTGAAATCCACGAGTGGATTGATCAGCGGAAGCCGTGACCTTAACAAACTCAATGCGATCTGCGCGGACTCTTTCATCACTTCGCCCAATTGGCCAGTAATCATCAAATGACCACTCCCCGGCATGCGCGTGCTTTCAATGAACAAAATATCACCACCCATCGGAGTCCAAGCAAGTCCCGTAACGACTCCGGCGGCCGCGGCATTCTCGGCGACTTCGGAGGTATAGCGTTCAGGCCCCAGGATCTCTTCAAGGTCCTTGGTATCAATGGTCACCATGGACTCTTGGTTTTTCAGCACCTTCTCGGCGGCTCTGCAGAGAGCGGCAATTTTACGCTGCAATTCTCGCACGCCAGCCTCGCGGGTGTAGTGGCTGATTAAGTGATGAAGAGCTGCGTCCGTCACTTCTAATTGATCCTGACGGATGCCATGCTCAGCATATTGTTTTGCCAACAAGTGGTTTTTCGCGATGTGGAATTTTTCTTCCGTCGTGTAACCACTGACCTCGATGATTTCCAGACGATCCATCAACGGACCCGGAATGCCTTCAAGGCTATTGGCAGTTGCGATAAAAAATACATTTGATAAATCATAACCGACTTCTAAGTAATGATCTTGGAAGTGATTGTTTTGCTCAGGATCTAAAACCTCGAGCAAGGCCGCGCCTGGATCTCCTTGGAATCCGCGACCGAGTTTATCCACTTCATCGAGAACGAAGACAGGATTGTTCTCACCGGCTTTTTTCATGCCGCTGATAATTCGTCCCGGCAACGCGCCCACATAGGTGCGTCTGTGCCCGCGGACTTCCGCTTCGTCTCGTACACCGCCCAGGGAAATACGCACGTACTGGCGCCCCAGGGCTTTTGCAATGCTCTGACCGAGTGACGTCTTACCGACCCCTGGCGGACCAACAAATAACAGGATGTTTCCTTTGTTATTGTTTTTAAGTTTCATCACTGCCAAGTATTGCAGAATACGTTTTTTAATTTTGCTCAAACCATAATGATCGGCATCAAGAATCTCGCGCGCCTTTTCAAGATCGATCGTATCTTCGTGCGAAGCTTTGCTCCAAGGAAGCGTTGTCAACAAATCCAGATAGTTTTGAATGATCTGGTATTCCGGCGACTGCGGAGAAATATTTTTTAAGCGCTGCACTTCCGCCAGGGCGACTTTCTTCGCCTCCTCGGTCATACCGGCTTCCTCGATGCGCTGGGTGTATTTATCACCGCTGGCGCCTCCGCCCGCTTCTTCTTCGCCCAATTCTTCGCGGATGGTTTTAAGCTGCTCGCGCAAAATATGTTCGCGTTGAGTTTGGCCCAGTTTTGAACTGACTTTGCTGCGAATCTCGGCCTGCACTTGCAAATTCTCTTTAAAATTTTGCATGTGTACGAGAAGCGCCATCACGCGCGACTTCAAATTTGTATTCTCGAGCAATTCTTGTTTTTCACGCAAAGAGACATCAATGTGGGCGGCACAAAGATAAGACAAGAACGCAAGATCATCGACACTCTCGATCATTTCATCGAGTTGTTCGGTGTTGCTTGGAACGTATCGCAGAATTTGACGCGACTGATTCTTGAGGCTTTCCATCAGCGCTTCGCTCGTCGCTGTATCGATATCCACGATATCTTCGAGCGGCTCGGCGATGGCCTGAAAGTATTGATCCTTCAAGGTGATATCAGTGATCTTCATACGCTGGTGACCGCGTAAAATCGCTTGGAATCCGACCTCGGCATTGCCGCGAACGGATTCGACTTTACACAGAGTTCCGACTGTACAGAGATCGTCTGTAGAAAGTGCTCCTTGGTCAGGAGATTTCTGCGCGACGGCTAAAATCCAAGATTGATTCTCGTGAGCTTTATTTAGAGCAAGAATGCTCTTCTCACGTCCAATCCTGAGCGCCTGTCCCACACCGGGATAGATCACGGTATTTTTTAGAGGGAGAACAGGAAGAAAACCAGTTGGAATGGACATTTTTCAACTCCTTTGTAGAAAGGATCACTTTAAAGGATCTTTCTAAAGGTAAAGATGTGTCCAATCTTTAAAACGTCAAGTAGCGTGTTGTAACACAACGCTGCTAGAAGTGTTTATCCCATTGATCTTCTTTGAATCCTAGGAGGCCAAAATCTTTTCCTAAAACAAAGGGACGTTTGATGAGTTTGCCGTGTTTCGCTAAAAGATCCAACGCCTCGGCTTCGCTCATTCCCGACAACTTTTCTGAAATTTTCATTTCTTTATAAAGAACGCCTGAAGTGTTGAAGAGTTTTTTGATCTCTCCGCCATCTGCTTTAACGTGGGCGAGCATTTCCTTTAACTCGACCTTAGTCGGTGGTTGTTCGACGATGGGAATAGTTTGGTATTTTACTTTATTGGCATCGAGGTATTTCAGCGCCTTTTTGCAAGTGCTGCAACCGGCGTATTCATAGACTTTGATTGATGAAGATGACATGCGACCTCCGGAGATGTTGAGGTTTTAGTTTTAATGGAGGCGGCTCAATTAATCTAGAGACTTTGTGAAACTTTGTGCTTATGCTAATCAAAAACAACCCCTTTTGGAGGATTCCCAGACATGAAGTTTGCCAAGTACCTTCTCACGGCAGCATTGATTTTGCCTTTTTTCGCCCACGCTCAAGATAGCTTTCCACCACCGGATGCAGCGGCACCACCAGCAGCTCCGAGCCTTAACGATCCAGCTCTTGACGGTTTGCCTGGCGAAGGTTCTTCTGGCTCAGTAGCTCAACCATCTGCTCCTTCAACTCCGGCTTCCGAACTTGGCGAAACAAAGAAGTCTAAGAAGAAAGCCAAAAAAGAGAAGAAGTCTGCAAAGAAAGAAAAAAAGGGCAAAAAAGACTCCAAAAAAGCTAAGAACAGCAAAAAGAAAAAGAAACACCACTCTTAGTTTCCGAAAAACGAGAGATGCGTTAAAAACCCCGGCCCAAACCGGGGTTTTGTTTTTTGGTGCGGGCGCTGCGCGCTGTGGCTCGGACGGGCTGGTGGTGTGCCTTGGTCAGTACTGGCTCCGCTGGTCTTTCTCCGTCTGTGCTAGCTGCCGCCGGAGTGCCTCCGTCCATGGGACCCGAAGGGCAGCGCAGCTCATCGAGGACCTATCCTCGAGCTCCAGTAAGTCCGGCCATCCGGGCCGGCCTTGAGCTTTTCCTGGCTTTCTTTTTTCTTATAATTAGCCCATATCCCTCTAATTTAGAGTTAACCTATAAGCTCACTTTAATCAGAGGGAAGTAGTAATAGTAAAACTACTTATTCCGTCACTTCTTCGTATGCCTTGATTTCTTTTGAGAGCTTTTAGCTTTTTTCTTAGGTCTTTTAAATCCACGAGCTTCCATGTCGTTGAGTTCATGGTAAGCAATCACATTTCTAAAATCTCTCCCCCACGATAAAATCCTAGTAAAGGGGCGAAGGTCAAAAAGGCCTTTTAAAGATTTTCCTTTTAGTTTTGAAAGTAAACTTACAAGAAGTGAGGTAATCGTTCTAATGAACGCCAAATACGCTTCTCGCGATGGAAGTTTAACTAGTAAATGAATATGTGACCAGTTTAGTGAAACCTCATAGAGCTTAATGCCATATTTTTCTGCATGAGATCTAATAAGACTCTCAATTTTTCTATTGTCTGGAACAAAATAATTACTCCCAGTGCTTTTTAAAATAAGATGAATGGGATTTTTTACTGAAAGAGGTCGTGTAGTCTTTCTTTTTCCAGCAAGTGAACTCCCACCGAATTCTTTCTTATAATCTTTGATAAAACTAAATCCCGTCTGTCTCATAAAACTCCCGATGAATATTTCCTAAGAATCTTCATCTAAACAAATCATTCCCTCTTACATCGCCTGGCCGACCACGATGGTCGGGCAGCCCCGTTCTCACGGATGGATGCACTTCGCGCAGTCAAGCGACTGGGCGTAAAAAGCCCTCACCTCAAAACAGTAAGAAGCTTATAACACATGTTTTTAGAGTGAATTCTAGAGAGCAACCCTAACGCGAATCAAATCACCCACGAGAGTGCGTAATACCTTCGCCCCGAGGAGATCTCTCGTAGAAATAAAAAGACAAAGAGGCGCGCTTAATTTCTGCCTATAGAAGAGATTAAACGCGCTGAAAGTTGGTCAATATTAAATTCAATAATTCGTTTCTCGGACGGGCTTTGCTCGAGTGAATCAGCGTCGCGGGCTTTTCATTCTCTTTGCGCGCCCCGAGGGGTCTCACTACTTCAACGTGAGTAGTGACGAGCCGGTGTAGGCGGTCCAGAAGCTCCAGAGACCGAAACCTAGGAATAAGCTTGCGGCGAACCAGCGCATGTATTTCATGTTCACTTTGTGCGCTAGTTGATCACCCACGAAAACGGCGGCGCCGTCTGTTAACATCATTCCCATGGTCGTGCCCAATGTAACCGCCCACGCTGAATCGAATTTTGCGCCCAACGCCACTGTCGCCAATTGAGTCTTGTCGCCCATCTCCGCCATAAAAAACAAGAACACCGTCGTCAAAAAGGGGCCGTACTTTGAACCCTCTTTCACTTCGTCTGCTTCATCGGGTTTCAACGTCCACAGAGCGAACGCCACGAACAACGCTCCAAGGATGTTTGACATCACCATCGGGCTCACCGTCGTTGCCACCCAATAGCCGCCCCACGAGGCCAATGCGTGGTTCAGAATCGTTGCCACGAAAATGCCCGCTAAGACCGGGATTGGTTTTTTGAATTGCGCCGCAAGCGAGAATGCTAAGAGCTGGGTTTTGTCGCCCATTTCACTGGCCGCAACAAGGAGGAAAGAACTGCTGATGGATTCAAATGACATAGGTACACTCACTTCTTCTATTTTTTTGGGGGAATTTTGTAGAGTGAGGCTTGTTTCGTTAGTAACAAGACGGACCTCACGATACAAAACACCCGAGTTATCGGTTCTCTGTTTTTGTTATCGTTTGGTCAGTCTCGTCGACGGTTTGGGAAACCGCTGCTTGGCCGGAGAATGTCGGCGTTTCCGCCTTACCCTCAGTATGTCGACCAGTCATTTCAACAAATCTTTGTGATTAAAACAAAGTCCTATTTGCTGAACCAACTACTCCCTGAATCTAAGAAGAAAATAGCAAATCCCCGTCAAAACCGTCAAGTTTTGGCATGCTTTGATCTAAATTGAGAGGAGGTCTCAAGTGGAAGACACCTGGCAAATATTTATCGATGACCTGACTGAAGACAACTACACGGAATACGGTGATTTTAAACGCGAGATGGATCATCAGCTCCGCCGGCTGGTAGAGAGCTCTCCACCTTTTACCGATCAGCAAGCCCGCGAACTCTACAGACTTCGCCAGGATTATCTATGGACCGACCATCCTGACGAAGACATCGACATCATCAAACGCGATATCAAAAACCGCGTTGAAAGAATCGCGCAACTACACTGATTCGAGAATCGCCGTCACACCCATACCGCCGGCCGTGCAAACGGAGATCAACCCACGTTTGCCTTTGGTGCCTCGGAGCATTTTGCTGAGCGAGCCCACGATCCGCGCGCCTGTTGCCGCAAACGGATGGCCGGTTGCTACACTGCTGCCTTTGATATTGAGCTTGCTGCGATCAATCGAGCCCAGCGCCTTCGGCAAACCAAGACGTTTTTGGCAGTACTCATCGGATTCCCACGCCTTTAATGTGCAAAGCACTTGGCCAGTGAAGGCTTCGTGAATTTCATAGAAATCAAAATCCTGCAAAGTAAGACCGTTCCGCGCAAGCATCTTGGGTACAGCCACCGTCGGCGCCATCAAAAGACCTTCGCCATGAACGAAGTCCACGGCTGCAGATTGTGAATCCACGAAGCGCGCCCAAGGCTCTAAACCCAAATCCTTCAAACCTTTATCAGAGCACATCAATACCGCCGCAGAACCGTCCGTCAGCGGACTGCTATTTGCCGCAGTTAAAGTTCCCTGACCAGATTTTTTATCAAAAGCCGGCTTCAACTTCCCGAGCTTTTCCATCGTCGTATCACGGCGAAGGATTCCATCCTGAGTATTGCCTTGAAACTCAAAAACAAGGTCTTTAAAGAAACCTTCGTCATAAGCTTTGGCCAAATTCAAGTGACTCGCCAGCGCCAGCTTATCTTGATCTTCACGGGAGATCTTCCACTCCTTTACCATGAGCTCTGTGTGCTCCCCCATAGAAAGTCCGGTGCGTGCTTCGGCATTGCGAGGCGTATCTGGTTTAAAATCTTTAAAACCAAACGCCAAAGCTTTGGCAATGCGAGCCCCCGCATTCGGAGCATCCCGCAGATTTAAAATTTTGTGAGTGAATGAGCGCGGGAAAAGGATCGGCACATCGCTATTGGTATCAAAACCCGCCGCGATTCCCGCATCGACTTGACCGGCAGCAATCTTCAAAGCGATTTGTGCGGAGTTATCCAACGAAGTCCCACAAGCACGCTGAGAAAAATACGCTGGCGTGCATGGATTCAGCTGCGTGCTCAAGATCACCTCACGAGCAATCGGCCATTCCGTGGAACGGTTCATCACAGCGCCGATGGCAACTTCATCAAGAAGTTTTCCTTGAAGTTTGTACTGAGCAACGAGGTGATTCAAACTTCCGAGCATGAGCTCGTAGGTTTTCACATCTCTGTAGTTAGTTCCTGATTTAAAAAATGGAATACGAGCGGCTCCGGCAATGTAAGCCGGCTGTTGAGATCGAGTGGTGGCCATGACATCCTCCATGTTGTCTATGACCTTTATTTTTTCTTATTTTACACTCACTGACAAAGGAATTGTCTTAATCTCGCTGCGATCGATCAACTGAATCCAAATACGGTAGTCACCCTTGCTTGGAAAAGTGGCATGCAGCATTCCCATGGTCGGTTTATCACCTTCCATTGGGTGCACGTGGATCAGATCTTCGCCATTCGGAGACACCGCAATCACATGGGCAAACGCCCCTAAATAGGGCTCAAGCTTCGGCTCTTGTCCGTCATCACGGGAAACCGTAAAGTTTGCCATGACCATCTTCTTTGCTTTAATAAGTTTTTGCTCTAACTCAATCACAGTGCCGCGATCACTGCCTTTTCTGAGATCACCGAGGGCGGCGACCGGCCATGCGGGTTTGCCACCTGAAACCTCTGCCCGCGCCTTGGCCGAAAACTCCGTGCCATCATTGAGGGTTCCTTGAGCCCAGACAAAATACTTCCCGTTCACCGGAAGCTGTAAAGACACCGTCCAGAACTTGCCATCAAACTCCGGATGAGCATGATTGAATTCTCGCAACGAAGGGTCGTAAGCAATAAGATGCAATTTCTGAGTGTGTGAAACCACCAGGTCCTTGTCAGCTAACGGCGCTTTTGTCTTTGTATCGACAACTCGAAACTTGTAGGTGATTTTCCCCGCAGACAGTACCGCCGAAGATTCCGGCTGTAACAAAACGCGGTCCACAGACGCAGAACTCATTGCCTGCGCTGACAAAGATGCCACCAACATCAATACCATCAAAATCGTTTTCATTATTTTCCCTCTGTGATTTTGGTTTTCTTTAATAACAATGAATTACTGACCACCGAAACGGAGCTCATCGCCATAGCCGCCCCAGCAATCACCGGATTCAACAACCCCAGTGCCGCCAGCGGAATGCCAAGAGTGTTGTAGATAAAAGCAAAGAACAAATTCTGACGGATCTTTTTCAAAGTCACTTTAGAAAGTTTCATTGCTAAGCCCACGGAGCGCAAGTCATTCTTCATTAAAGTCACATCCGCAGCCTCAATGGCGATGTCAGTTCCGGAAGACATTGCAAAACTCACGTCCGCCATCGCCAGCGCCGGAGCATCGTTGATTCCATCTCCGACCATTGCCACTCTGTGTTTTTTTCTTTTCAGCATTAAAATCACATTGGCCTTATCCGCCGGGTGGACGCCGTGTTTGAACTCCGAAATACGTGCCTCAGCGGCGATCGCCTTCGCCGTGGCTTCATTATCCCCCGTCAGCATCATGACTCGGACGCCCTGGCTCTGAATCTCTGCAATCGCTTCTTTCGAACTCTCACGGATACGATCTTTGACTTCAAAATTCGCCAGCACGCGATTGTCTAACACCAAGCCCATTGGCGCACGTTCATCAACGCGACCGAGGAAATAGCTCTTTCCATCCACCGTCGCTTGCACACCTTTTCCCGGAATTGCAGAAAACCCCTGAACCGGGCGAGGAGTGAGGCCCGCTTTCCGGGCCTCTTCAATCACCGCATGCGCCAGCGGATGCGAAGAGCCCTGCTCCAGATCCAATGAAATCTGCAGGATCTGTTCGCGCGAATAGGTCTCAGCCATGATCTGCAAATTCGTAACAACGGGTTTTCCCTCCGTGATGGTGCCGGTTTTATCTAAGACGAGGACTTCAATTTTTTCCGCCAACTCAAGCGCTTTGGCATCGCGGAATAATATCCCCGCCTGAGCCGCCTTCCCGATACCAACGACCACTGCCGTCGGCGTCGCCAGCCCCAAAGCACAAGGACATGCGATCACCAAGACAGAAACCGAAGCAACAAAGGCCGCTTGAAGATTCTGAGTTAACACCCATGTTGCAAAGAAAGTGACAACGGCAATCGCCACTACCACCGGCACAAAGATGCCAGAAATTTTATCCGCAAGCCTCTGAATCGGCGCCTTGGACCCTTGGGCCGCCGTCACGATTTTAATAATATGCGCGAGCTGGGTTTGATTGCCGACGCTCGTTGCTTTGACACGAAGACTGCCCTCGAGGTTTAAAGTCGCCGCATACACGGCATCTTCTTGTTTCTTTGTCACAGGCAGGCTTTCTCCGGTGAGCATTGACTCATCCACCGAAGATTCGCCAGAGACGACAATCCCATCGACGGGAATAGATTCGCCGTTTTTGACAACAACAATATCGCCTTTTTTAAGATCGCTCACGCTGACTTCACGAATTTCTCCGGAGGCTTCCACAAAAGCAGTCATCGGCTGTAAGCGAATCAGTCCTTCAACCGCTTCAGAGGTCTTCCCCTTCGCCCGCGACTCCATTAATTTTCCAAGCAGGATCAAAGTAATGACCGCGGTGCTTGCCTCAAAGTACACGTGCTGTTCAGTCCATCCACGCAATGTGACGATGGCACTGAGGAGATACGCCATCGAAGTGCCAAGGGCGACCAGCACATCCATATTGGCTGTTTTTGCGCGAAGGGCGAAGAACGAACCGCGGTAAAAACGGTAGCCAATCCAGAACTGCACAGGCGTTGCCAGAATTAATTGCACCCAGCGCGGCAGCAGTTCGTGGTGCCCACCGGTGAACATGACGAACATCTCCACCAAAAATGGAGCGGTCAAAAGAGCTGAAATTACAAAATGCCTCAAATCGCGACGGTACTCAGCGGCGGCCTCTTCTTTTGCTCGAGCCACCTCAACTTCGGAATTGAGCGGGAATGCCTGGTAACCCACACCTTGGACGGCTTTGATAAGATCCTCAATCTGGATCGCACTCTCCGGCGCAAACACGATGTGAGCTTTCTCTGTTGCGAAATTGACCGTGGCTTGGACACCGTCCAACTCGTTGAGCGACTTCTCGATTTTCGCCGCGCAATTTACGCACGTCATACCTATCAGCTGTAGATCAGTTTCCATAATTCGTTGCTCCGTTCACGGAACATTAGGGAGTGTTTCCCCACTTTGTGACAAAGAAAACGACAATTGTAAATAACTGCCTTTTCGGCCCATGAAAGCACGCGATCTCAATGTAGGACTGGCCTCAAATTCTTTATTTGTTTGCCGATCCACTTGGTATCCTAATTCAGACGACGCAAGGGGGAAGCAATGCGCAGTCAATCCAAATGGTCAGCGGCTCTTACTATCGTAAGTATCAGTTCAATGCTTGTGCTCTTTAACAACTGTTCTAAGAATGGCTTCGGCGAAGTTTCTGTCAACCCTTCTGCCCTTGAAGCGCACGCCGCTGAAAGTGACTTCGCAGTCATCGGTCCCGATGGCAGCATCGTGAACAGCAAATCGAATTTAGACTCCAACGCCATTCACAGCGAAAAAGTTTATTGGAATGGTAACGGCAATGCAGGAACAGCTCCACGCTGGAGAAACGGCGTTGTAAACTGGTACTACAACCCAGCCGGCCAACCGAGCGTTTTCACAACCGACCAAGCTCTCGCGATTTTGCAAAAGAGCATGGCGACGTGGCAGGCGGTCTGCGGTATTAAATGGGTTTATCAGGGAACAACCACTCGCACCACAGCTCAGACTTCAGATCAATATGTCACAATCGGCTGGGGCAGTGCCCACGGTTATACTGGGGGTTACACGACAGTAATGTGGGACGGAAATCTCTATCTAGTTGATAGCGATGCGGAGTTCAGCAGCACAGGTATTCGCGATGCCACTGCTTTCTTTGGTGTAGCAAACCATGAACTAGGACATCAATTGGGACTAGATCACTCTGATGTGGTTGAGTCCATCATGTATGCGAACCCTTACCACGATGTAAATTATATGGCGACACTTCGTAATGACGACGTCACTGGATGCGTTGGTTTGTATGGTCAATCGTTGGTAGCTCCAACGCCGACACCAACACCTTCAGCAACTCCGGTGATGACACCGACGCCGACAGCAACGCCAAAACCGACTGCGACTCCGACTCCAGTGCCTACGGCAACACCGAAGCCAACAGTCACACCTAAACCAACGCCGAAGCCAACTCCACGTTGGCGCGGGCGCTAACTGCTAAAATTACAGCTTATTCACTTCTGCCAAGATGCGAGGAACTTCATCTAAGTGGTTCTTCGCATACTTGATGTACTCAACAGCTTTCGTCTGAAGCAAACGACCATCTGCCATTTTCTGGCAAAGAACCGGCTCCAAAGGATCTGTGATGTTGTAGATAGACTTGTGTTGTGGCCACAAGTTGGATTCGTCATTGCTGCCACCCATGCAAAGGGGGATGTAATGATCGATCTTGAAATCCATACGATTCATCTCACCCGTGCGGAAGCCCAATTGATCGTATTTTACGAACAGGCCTCTCTTCGTTTGAGAATCCACATTGCGATTGCAATATGGGATTTGCTCTGGGTAGCGATGCGCATCCGGATGATCGCAAAGTTTTCCCGGAGTCAGAGTAGCATCTGGTCCTGATGGAAATCTCGCGTTGTTTTGGTATGCGAATGTGTTGATTGAGAAAACGGATAATACGATAGCGACGTACAGCTTGAACAAGTTCCCCTCCAAATAGTCTGCCATTAGTTGGTGGCAGGTAGAAACGTCGGACCGTATTTCCGACATATATTTGCGCGTGCTCGGGAATAAGGACTAACAATCTGCCTAGGCGATTTCAATACATTTTACTTACATGATACAGCACGTTGGAGGACGTTGTTTCGGACGCACCAAGGATGATATGTATCAGATTAGAGGATTTTAATGCTGGAATTTATCGTTGTTATCGCCTGCCTTGTTTTAAACGCCATTCTCTCCGGCACAGAGATGGCTTTCGTCTCGACCGGAAGAGTTCAGCTCCGTGAACTTGCGCGCCAAGGCTCTGCCAGAGCTCAACACTTGATTGAAATGAAATCACGCCCGGAGCGGATTCTTTCCATCATTCAGATCGGAATCACCCTTGTCGGAGCTATTGCTGCCGCGGTGGGGGGAGCTGGTGCCGAAGAGTCCCTCTCTCCTTACTTTGAGTCTCGTTTCCACGTTTCTGCCGACACCGCCGAGAGCATTTCTTTAGCCCTGGTGGTTCTGCCTTTAACAGTTTTTAGTGTCATTTTTGGTGAATTGTTCCCCAAGGCCATCGCTCTTCGCAATCCCAATAAGATTGCCATGATGATGACCCCGTTTTTACGCATTTCTGATAAAATTCTAAGCCCCCTCATTAACCTCTTAGAAAATAGTACGAACCTCTTATTAAGACTTTTTAATATCAAGCAGAGCACAGGAATTGATAGCAGCGGCGAAGGAGAACGCCCCGGTTATGCGGTTTCTTTTGGGATCATGAAACGCCTGAACGTCAAAGACATCATGGTTCCCCTTCGCGAGGTCATCCGCCTGAATTGCAATATGGGAATTCAAGAGGTTTCTAAGATCATCTCAGAGTCAGGCCACACCCGCCTGCCGGTACAAAAAGAAAATCGCATCACCGGGATTTTAAACTCCAAAGAGTTTCATCTTTTTAAAGACTCCAATCAGACAGACTGGCTCGCCATTGTTCGCGGAGCTCTTTACCTCGAAGAAAACACCGACATTATGACAGCCCTCAAGATGCTCCAAGGGCAGCATAAGCACATGGCCATCGTCATTAGCGCCGGTGAGCCCGTTGGTATCGTCACGATTGAAGACATCATCGAGGAATTCATCGGTGACATTTATGACGAAGACGACGATAACCTTGTCAAGCAACTCGTCCGCTCTCGTGCGAACCTTCGCCGCCGCTAAAGGAATGACTATGACAACAAAAAGAATCTGCGTCTATTGTGGTGCCGGAACCGGTAACAATCCACAGTTTGCTGCCGTTGCAAAACAACTGGGCCATGCACTGGCCGCTCATCATATTGAACTCGTCTATGGCGGCGGCAAAGTCGGCCTAATGGGTATTGTTGCCGACGCAGTGATGGAAAAAGGCGGACGCGTGACCGGGATCATTCCGCAAAAGCTGATGGACCTGGAACAAGGCCATACTGGAATCACCGATCTTCGCATCGTCAATGATATGCACGAAAGAAAAGCCGCGATGGCGGCCATGGCGGATGCCTTTATTGCGCTGCCTGGCGGGTTCGGCACTCTTGAGGAGCTCTTCGAGGTTCTGACTTGGTCACAGATCGGCTACCACACCAAACCGGTTGCGATTCTCGATGTGGATAACTACTACCATCATCTTCACCAGTTCATTCAGCATGCACTCAGTACCGACTTGATCAAAAAACAATATGGGCAACTCTTTCAAGTCACCCATAGTATTGAGACGGCTTTAAAAATCTGTCTCGTTTAAATTACTTCTTTTTGCGTTCAGCTTTTTTCTCTTCGATCTCTGCTTTACAACCTGCAGAAAGCTGATCTTTGTGCTCTTTCATGCACTTCATCACGCGGCCGCCACCTTTTTTAACGTCGTGGCAGAAGTTTTCCATATCCGCATGGCAAGCTTCCGAGATCTCTTTCATTGCTTCTTTTGCTTCAGCGATGTGAGCCTTACACTCCGGAGAAAGTTTTGCTTCATTTTCTTTTAAGCATTTTACTTTTTCGCCATGACCGCCGGTCACTTTCGCGCAATAAGTTTGCGCATCCTTTTCGCAAGGTCCGCCGTGGTGGCCTTCTTTGTGATCTGCTTTTGCAATCATCGAAATGCCGAGTACAAATACACAGGTGCTAATAATTTTTGTCATTACTAAGATCCTCCATAAATCGTTGAAGTCTCACGCTAGCATGTCTGTAACGGCTGTCAAAATATGTTTGTAAGCTTATATATTGAGAGTTAGCGCCTGAACACGCGAGCATCAGAGTTATGGGAAAACTCGCTTGGCCCCTTCTCTTGCTTTCATTTCTATCCTGCACTTGATTAAGTCACGTGGAAACGTTTTAAAGCCAATTTCATGTCACTCGTCGTTCCAAATTCACAGCTCTAAGAAAGGTCGTTGCGGGCTTCGTCATAGCGTATGATCTTTCAACGACAAAAAGTGTTTATGATGGCTCGTACCGCCTTCTCTCTTAGAATAGAAGCACCAGAAGAAAGGGGTGCTCTATGACGTTCAACAAAAGATGTCTCCAAGAGATTATTCTCGCTCTTTTACTGCTGATCAGCCTGCCTCTTCAGGCAAAGCTCGAGGCGCAAAGCCAAGAACTCAGCGACCAAGAAATCGTCGACGCGTATAACTACTACTTGGGCCGCCTTTTGGTTTTGCGCCAAGAACAAAATGATTTTGATAAAGACGGCTTTAAATGGAATCAATTCGTTCATCGCGATGTCGGTGGCGTTCAATGGGCAAATCCCAATCTCGATGTCGCTTACAGTGAGGCCTGGATTGCCATCGACAAGCAAAATTGTTCTATTGTCGAAGTTCCAAAAATCACCGGACGCTACTACACCGTTCAAGTTTTAAACGGCTGGGGCGAAACGACGGCAAATATCAACGAACGCAACGACCCCGCCCATCCTAACGGCAAATTCGCATTTTGCCTCAACGAAAGCAAAGTGAACTTGCCGGAAGGAACGGAACGCATCAATCTCCCGAATGAAAAGTCCCGGGTTCTCGCGCGGGTTGAACTTGGGAAAAAGCCCCAAGAGGCCCTCCGTCTTCAGAAAGAGTTTAAAATCTATTCGACAGGAAAGCCAAAAATCAGCGCTTCGCCAAAGATCGCTCACTTCACAAACTCGCGTCTGCCGGGGGCTGAAGCTTTTGCCAATGCTCAGCAGGTCCTCACCAGCGATCCTGATATCAGCGAAGGCATGGCGAACTATCAGGCCAACGTGATGGCCATTTCACGCGCCATCGCCGACCCAAAACAAAAGGCTCGCATCAATTCGGTTATCGAAAAGCAAGCGATCCCGGAATTTCGTAAAAGCTTCGCCGATCTGGGAGCTACACAAAATGGCTGGACTCGTCCAAATCCTATTGGCAACTACGGCGCAAACTACAAAGTACGAACAGCGGTGAATTACGGCGGCATCTGGGCCAATAGCGACAAAGAGGCGGTGTACTTTAAAACCAATGTCGATAGCACCGGCCAAGAGTTGGACGGCTCTGAACACTACAAAATGACATTTCCTAAAGAAGCCTTACCGCAGTCCATGGCCCGCTACTTCTGGTCGGTCATTGTCGTTGATGCTCAAAACTTTCAAGTGATTCCCAATCAGCTGAAGCGCTACAACCTGAACAACTCTTCACCACTGAAATACGACAAAGACGGCTCACTCACTCTGGTCTTTTCCAACCGTCTGCCGTTAAACGAAGCCGAGAGCAACTGGATCCCCACTCCCCTTGGTGAGAACTACTATCTGACATTCCGTTTCTATGGCCCGAATGACAAGCTCCTCAGTGGCAAGTATTTTCCGCCACCGCTGGTAAAACAGACGAGCGCGATTAGTCAGAATACGCTGCGATAGCTATTTAACAAAACCGTCACAGAAATCTCAATGAGCCGTAGTGGTCAAAAACCTAAAATTTTGACAGCTTTGGCTCATTGCAAATGTCATATAAAACGAACGAAGGAGATTTCATGAAAAAACTTTTGATTCTTGCCACTAGCTTGTTGTTTGTAGGTGCTTTGTCGCACGCAGCAGACACTGAACACTCAAGCACCACAACCACAGACACATCAACAAACCCTGTGACAGGCACAAAAACGACGAAGAAAAAAACGAAGAAGAAACACCACGACGAAAAAGGTGAACACACTTCGACAACAACTGAAACGACCAAAGAGAAAAAAGATGGCTCTATGAGCAAATCTACGGACACCGAGACCACTGAGAAAACTGATAAAAAATAGTCCCCAAAACGGGGCGGACAGCGCCATATCGCCCGCCCCGTTTCATTTCGATAAGTCGCTCCACTCTAGGAGCGTAATCAAGTCTAAGTTTAGAATTCTTTGTTTCACTAAAAATGCTCCAAAAATACCATAGAAGAATGAGAACTTTGTTAGACAAAGTTTTAATTCTGACGTTTCTGCTGATGGGTTCCTCGGCGAACTCACAGACTCTTCCTTTTGCATTTCTAAAATCTTCGAGCGGCAAAAGCTGGGGCGTCACAGTTATTCTGACCAGTGGTACAAGCTGGACCGTGCCCGCGGATTGGAATAATGCCGATAACCGTATCCACTGCATCGGTGGTGGCGGTGGCGGCACGGTCTACACCACAAGCTTCTCCGGCGGCGGTGGTGGAGGGGCTGCCTACGCATCCGCCAGTAATATTACACTCACGATCGGAGCTCTGATCCCCTATGCCATCGGCGCAGGGGGCGCCGCCGCGACCGACGGAGGCACCACCACTTTCAACACCAGCACCTGTGTTGCTGCCGGCGGTAAAAAAGGCAGCAATGCCACTGGCGGAGCAGGCGGCACAACGGCGTCTTCAACTGGAACCATCAAATACGCCGGAGGCGCTGGCGGCAGTGCGACCTCAAGTCACGGCGCCGGCGGCGGTGGCGGAGCCGGTGGCCCTAATGGCGCCGGAGGCACCGGAGCTAGCATCAATACCTATTCCACTTGGCTCTATGGTGGAGGCGGAGGCGGTGCCAACGGCGGCGGTACTGGCGGCGTGACTACAGGAACTGCTTACTCCTCTTTTGGGACTGCTGGTGGAAATAGCTTTGCCGGCATCAGCGGCGGAGCCGGCGGAACTTCAGCGACCGTGGCAGGCACTGCGGGTACCAGTGGCAGCGGTGGCGGCGGAGGATATTCCTCAGAGACTGGAACAGCCAATGGTTCCAACGGAGGAAATGGTGGTGATGGCAATGATATCTCCACTTCGCCTGTCGTTGGCGGCGGCGGCGGTGGTGGTGGTGGCGGAGTCGGAATTGGTTCTGGTAAAGTAAGTGGGAATGGTGGCAATGGCGGAAATTACGGAGGCGGAGGCGCCGGAGTGGCACTCGCCTTTTCCAGCGCGACACTGGGAACTCCCGGTAGCGGCGCCCCGGGAGTCATCGTGATTCAGTACAATCCTTAGTTGCCGTGGAAAGTTCCCGGCGGAATCGGCGGATGTTGCAGATCTAAAACGGCATCAAGACGTTTTTGCATTTCTGCAACCGGTAAATCAGAGAACAAAATCCCAACCGCCTGACGAGTGCGAATCGAATCAAGATCTCCTTGCTCAAGTCTTAACCAGCGATAGATCGCCTCGTGCCAGAAAAGAGCGGCCTTATCTACAACTGGAATTTTATAACTGTGCCAGAGGTCTTCACGAACCAAAACGGTGCCAAACGTCGTGTAGTTGGCAAACTGAGTGTACTTCCATTTTCCTTCAGCACAGGAAGAAGCCGGTGGAATAATACGATAGAAAGCATCGTTCACTAACGAAAGCTCGACGTTCACATATTTATCATTTCGCAAAACCTCATCCATCGTCTGCAATAACTGACGGCCTTTTTTAAGACCACTCACGATATTGCCGCGATTATAGATGATTTGAACAACGTCGAGGCTGGAATCCTGAATCGTTGTCAGCTGAAACTCGGCTTTGGCTTCATACAAATCCACAAGCATGCCGTGAAGCAGTTCGCCCTTGGCATTGTAACAAGCCCAGAGGCCTCCCCCATTACCGATTTTATCACCGGCACTTGCAAAAACAGACATGAGCAGAATTGAAAGAATTAAAACTAAACGCATGTAGCCTCCTTCGTTTTTGTCAGAGGAAAAAAGGCCATTGACAGACGATAAACTTCTTCGCCAACGGGAGTTTCAACCTCTTCTGAAAAGCGATCCTGAAAAAGACGGATCATTTCTTTGGCACGAGCCATGTTTTCTTTATTCATTACAAGTGTCATCGACGTGTGGTCACGGAGATCGACAGCGACTTCTTTAATCGCCTTCTCTATCAGCTTCGTATCCTGAATGTGCGCGCTTTGCACAGCACTGCTGACAATTCCATCACTCGTTTTAAGACGGGGATGTTTGCGCACGATTTTGTCGCCGGTTTTATTCAAATACCCCAAACGGAAAAGTCGATCCCAGGCCTCTTCTACCGTGACCAGGCTCATTCCGAGGCGGCTGGCGATCCATTTCGGCTGCGGCTCAAAGTCTTTGGTTTTGACAAGATTTAAAATCGCGAAGTGCCACCACTCAGAAATAAGATGTGTGTGATCTGCATCAAGTAAGTGATATTCAACGCCGTTCTTTTTAAGATGATTTGGCAGTTCTTGTTCAAAGAACTCCATCTCTTCCAGCGGAGACAGATCGAGTTTCTCTGCCACTTTCTTTTTCAGTTGCGCTGAGAGCTTGCGCTTTCCCTGGAAGATCTCTGAGAGAGCCCCGGAGCTCAGCCCCACACGCTTTGCGAAAGCACGCTGAGACCAGCGAGCATTTTTATTTCGCCCTTCAAAATATTTCTTTAAAAGGATTGCGGATGCTTTATCTAATTCTTGCGCCATACGGTGCTTTAAGCGCCGCAAAGCTTGCGAGTCAACAAAACTTCATTTCCATAAATCTTCGCGAGTATTTCGGAAGCACCTTATTGCAATAGAAAGGAATTTTGCTCCTGCTTCGGAGCATTTTTACAATTTCCCCTCTAGAACCAAAACTTGAAGGCGGCCCCAAAGCCCGTCATAGAGCCATTTCCATAGTCGATCGTCGCCGTCGACGTGTATTGCTTCATGCGGATGGCGATATCGCGAATGAAAATCTCAAGTGTGGCGTTATCACTTAGAATGAATCCCCCGCCCCAAAAGATCCCGAGGCTCCCGTAGTAACTGACTCCACTCATATCTTCGGAGATGGTTGGCGCACTGACATTTAAGCCAAAAGGCATATAGAAAGAATCCCAGCGATAAACAGCGTTCATCTCGGCCACGAAAAATGCAATCGTTGAAGAGCTTCCGCTGCTAGTAACCGTTGTGGCGCCCGCGCTGCCTTTGATCGTTGCGGACTTAAACGCCCGCGCGCGTTCATAGAAAACATTCGCCAGATATCCCCAGCCCTGCGGATGCATCGATGCGAAACTCACTCCGACTCCGACACTGCTCTCAAGACCATAGTCCACTTCGACGCTACCCGAAGACGTCGTTGTCGTTACGTTCACGTCCTTAAAGATCAATTCGCTTGCTCCCGAGTAATGAGTCATGACCGAAAAGCGCGTTGGAATCCAGCGATCCATTTTCACTGGCGGATAATAAGGTTCGGGAGAAGCCGCAGGAACTTCGGGCGTGCTCTTCAGCGCCACCGGCTCCGCTGCGGCTACCGTGGTATCAACGAGAGCCACCTCGAGCGGCGAGGTGCGCGTGATTTCTTGAGCATTTGCGCAAGAAGAAGAGTTCAAAGTCAGCAGCGCACCCTTCTTTTCTTTTAAAATGAGCGAGCACTGCTTTTCATTTGCAAACGTCACGAGGAAAGTCTTTCCCGGTGTGATCTCTTCGTTCGGATTCGACGTCTCTGCGACGACAAGGTTTTGCGCTGAAATCACTTGCTTAATTTTATAAGTCGAAGTCGGCGCCGGAGTTGCGACCGGGGCTGGAGCCGTAGCGGGAGCTTCTCCTTGCGCGAAGGAATAGGACGAAGAAAGCAAAATCAAAACCGAAAGAACCTGTGATTTCATAATGAATCCTTTATTTATAAACAGATTTTAATTTTATAACTTTTAAGCTTTGGAGCAATTCAAGATTCCATATTCCCGATGAAGGTCGCGCCTATTCCCTCTTAAAATAGCTGCGAAACAGGTAAATAATCGCCGTAAATACCTGAATCTTTTGCAAAAGCCCTGGGACTGTTGGCAACTCGCCGGGGTTTCGGTCTATGACCTAAACCCATGGGAACTAAGTCATTTCTTCTATTGAGTCTGATCCTTCTCGCCTCTTGCCACCGTGTCGTCGTCCGCGAGGCCGAATTCCTAGAAAACCAAAGCCGCCATATCATCGGTGGCGAAAATGCCTCCACCAAAGAATTCCCGTTCATCGTCAACATCTGGCAAAACAGCCCAAAAGACAGCTTCGTCGATCATCTTTGTGGCGGAAGCCTTGTGGCAAAAAACTGGGTGCTCACGGCTGCTCACTGCGTGCTTGAAGATGTCACTGATAAAACCGTTGGCCCTGTGAAAATCGCAGAGCTCAGTCTTTTTGTCGGCAGCGATTTGATCTCGGGCGAAGGCGGCCACGAGTACAAAGTAAAAAACATCATCGTTCATCCGGACTTTTCTTGGCCAAAGCACGACATCGCTCTCATTGAACTCACGGAAGACGTCACGGACGTAACTCCTATCGTGATGAACGCAAAGAAAGATCTTGGCGCTTCTGACACGGGCCTGGTTGCTACCGTCGCCGGCTGGGGACTTACAGACTCTCAGGGCCGGATCGACGGCAAAAACCTGCAGAAGGTTTCTGTGCCGCTGATTTCACGCGCTCAATGTGACCAAGACTGGTTCCCGCAAAAGCGCGGCTGGAATATTGAATCTGATATGCTCTGTGCTTCCAGCACCGGTGACACGAAATCCGCGTGCCCAGGTGACAGTGGCGGTCCGTTGGTCGTTTCAGAAAACGGCGTTGCCACTCTGATCGGTGTCGTGAGCTGGGGCAATGCCTGCCGAGGCGCCGATGTCCTTCATCGCTCAAATGTAGAAGGTTATGCCGATGTGGCCGATGCGCTCTCGTGGATTCAAAAAACCATCAACAAGAGGTAGACCATGAAAATACTCTGCTTTCTCTTCTCGATGATGCTTCTGCAAACTGCGTTCGCGGGAATTCTTTCGGTCTCGTCTGTCGAAACTAAGTTCGCTTACAAATCAGAATTCCAAACCTCTTCAAAGGCCGATGCAGAAGAGTTAACAACTCAGCACGCGCAATTTTTCTTTGGTTATTTCCAATCTCCGACGATGGCGGAATACTTCCATGTGCCCTCTGCAACTCTCGGTATTGCGGCGATCAAGCTGCCACTACGTTTTCATGTGACAAGCGACGTTGTCGGCAAAAACGGCCAGCGCGTGATCAGTTATAAAGCGGACGGCACTTTGCTGCTTCATAAAAAGGTCGCAAAGCAGATTCTCGAAGGCGGCATCGAAGTGACGCTTCCTTACGATGTGGATAACTTTTACGAGCTCAAATGCACCGATGAGCACTACCCTTCGGCACTCGATTTTTGGTATTTCTATGATCCGTTCCGCGAAGGCTGCGCTCACCTCCGTGAAGCGCCAATGGCCAAACCAACCCTTGTGACCTTAAAGCCCATGAATCCACCGGATGAAACAATCTCAGCAGGCTTCAAGGCCCTTCGTGGCGATAACGGCAATGGTGACATGTTTGAAATCGCGACGATCAACGGTTTTTCTGAAAGCTCCACGAGCTCTGAAGACGACGGTCGTAAAAATTTCGACGACATCAACAACTGGCTTCGCGACCAAGGCTTTCAAGAAAAGACATTGGCAAGCTTCGCCAACCGCCCCGTGCTGGAGTTTACAAAAACTCTCACAAGCCGCGAGGGCCGCACCATCAACGTGCGCATCGTGCGCCTCCTAGCTGAAACCGGGATCGGCTCAAAGAATGTGACCTTTGCGAAGTTCTTCCGCCGGGCGCTTGAGAATTCAGATGTTGTTATCTATAGCGGCCACTCCGGGCTCGGAGGCAATTTGCATATTCCGTCGCTGGAAATGAAATCCGGCGAGATTCAGTTTAACCCTAAAAAACGCCAGCTGTTCTTTTTTGATTCGTGCTCAAGCTATTCTTACGACCTGGCCCCATTTGAAAATAAAAAGACTAAAGGAAAAATTGATATTCTCACGCAAGGACTACCAAGCTACTTCTGGGCTGAGCCACCGACGCACAAGATTCTCTTCAAGTATCTTTTAGACGTCGACAAAGACCCAAGTTGGCTCGAAGTGCTGAAGCAAATGGAAAAGGTCCTCGAAGGCCAAACACAAATGATGAGCGTCGGCTCTGTTTAGTTCACTGAGCAGAACCTCCACCGGACCTATAAATTACATTTAAATCATTCAAAGCGAATGTCGGAAAACTCCGCGGTCATTTCGTTCTCAGCTGTATCTATCTTGCAGTTGGGAGTGAAATGAGCGACGTCCACATGGGGATTGGCGGCCTTCGACGGCGCCTTAATTGGCAAATCGACAACATATTCCGATAAAGCCTTGTGATCTTTCGAGAACACGAATTTCTTTTGCCCCTCGACCCAGTCGAGTCCTAAGAGTGCACTCTCGCCGACCTTGACCGTGCCGAGTTCTTTTTCATAAAGAATACGGCTGGGATTTCTTCCCGGCGGAGTGTGTTCTTCGCGTAAGTAACAAGGAACTTCACACAAAAGCACCACGGCCTTCAGAGTTAATGTATCGGCTGAAGTTTTATCCTGAGATGAGCGCGCAAGACCTATCACTGTAAAAATATCCCCGCGCACATCCCGTGGGTTTTCCGAAAGGGTGTTAAAGAAAAAACCACCGATCGTGGTTCTAAGCAAGCTCTGAACCTGATTGCTATCACAAGGATCCAGCTTCAGACTATCGACGCGAACCCGGGCCTCGAGATGATTGGCGACTTTATTGCCATGACGAAAGCGCGCCACCAAGTGATTTGCCCCGGACCCCGCATCATCTTTGTTCGATGCGCGGGAGTTTAACGACATCAGAACTTTGCCATCATCAATTTTAACTGCATGAACCGGAGAATCTGTGAAAGAGCGAAAAAAGACCTTCCATTGCGGTGTCGCATAAAGAAGCTGCATCGGCTTTTCATAGGCGCTTTTTTCCTTGGGAGGCCCTGCCTTTTGTGTTCCGTGAGACTGATAATAAACCCCTGCACCCGCTAAAACAACTAGGGCCGCGACTCCTATTTTAATGGCAATTTTTTTATTCATAAATATATTCTGCGAAGGCTTCTACAGAGAAACAACTCTTTCTTTCAAGAACTGTTCTTGCTAGCATCGGATCATGATAAAACTGGTAACGCTTTTTTCATGGGTTCTCTATTTTTCTGCCGCGCACGCTTCGAATGCGATGGACTTCGACAAATCCACAAACAACGTTAGAAAACTCACTAGCACTCTCATCGAGCAGAACACGACCAATCCTCCCGGCAACGAAGCAAAAGCCGTTGAAACTCTGACCGCTCTTTTAAAGAAAGCGGGAATCTCCTATCATATCGACGAATTTGCGCCGGGGCGAAAGAGCCTCGTTGCCCGCCTGCCAGGAAGCTCCACGGGACTAAAACCTCTTCTCTTACTTGCTCACTTGGATGTTGTGGGAACAGAAAATCAAGATTGGACGACAGCCCCCCACAAACTCACCGAAAAAGAGGGCTACCTCTACGGCCGCGGAGTGATCGACGATCTTTCGATGGCGGCGGCAAGCGTTGAGATTCTTGTTCTATTAAAAAAATATAACACTCCCCTCAAGCGCGATGTGATTCTCGCGCTGACTGGCGATGAAGAAAGCGGCGGCGCGGGCTTAAGTTCACTCTTAAAGAAACATCCTGAGTGGGTGCAAGCGGGAATTGTCTTGAACGAAGGTGGCTCGCCGTTGCTGGATAAAAACGGCCGTGTTTCCATGGTCCGCTATCAAGTGGCCGAAAAAACCCAGCAGGATTATATTCTGAAAGCCAACAGCAAAGGGGGCCACTCGGCTCGCCCCTCTCAGGACAATGCGATTGTCCGGTTGGCAAAAGCGCTTAAAAATATCAGCGAAATTCAGCACCCTCGAAAACTACAACCTGTGATGAAAAACTTCTTTGAAGAAAAAGCAAAGAACGAAGAGTCCCGGTTCGCAAAACTTTTCCGCAAAATCGCTGCTTCAACAGGTTTGATTGATGAGGAAGATTTTAAACTCCTCAATGATCGCCCCGGAATAGCGGCCTCTCTGACAACGACGTGCACACCGACTTTGATTTCAGGCGGAACGCGCGCCAACGTTCTGCCGTCAGAAGCAAGCGCCACAGTGAACTGCCGGATCGTCCCTGACGAAAATCCTGAAGTGGTTTTAAAACGTCTGCAGGAGGCCACAAAGAACCAGGACATTGAAGTGACTTTGGGGCCTTCCATGGACGGGAACTCCAACATTTCACCCACGGAGGGTGAAGGTCCTGCCGCGATTCGCAAAATCGCCGGCGAAATGTGGCCAGGGGTTCCCGTGGTTGCCGGCAGCCAGCTCGGCATGACGGATGCTCGTCGCTATCGTGCTCTCGGTGTTCCCGCCTATGGTATCAATCCTTTCCCACTAAACGAAAGTGACCTTGTTCGAACCCACGGAGCCGACGAGCGAATGCCGGTCTCGAGTCTGCGCACCGGAGTGGAGTTTTACTATCGTCTAGTTAAGGAACTTTCGTCTCATTAAAAGACTGAGTTGATAAACCACATTTTACCTTCGTACGTTGTGAACTTTGGCATTTCAAATAAGCTTAATAAAGGAGATGCCAATGAAAATGATGTTCGTTTCTACCCTTGTTTTATGTTTGTTCGTAAGCCCGATGACTTTTGCAAAAAGCAAAGGCGCTAAAGCTAAAAAAGCTGAAATGATGAGACTCTGCAAAGAGGAAAATCCAGACGCAACCAACAAGCTTTTGAAAAAATGCGTCCGCGACAAAATGAAAGCCAGCAAAAAGTAATTCCACCTGAATCAACCAAATCCCAAAAGGAGTCCCATGAAAACGCACTTGTTAGCGGTTGCCTGCGCATCGCTTTTGACTTTCGGCCTTGTGGCCTGCAAATCCAACGCCCCTAAAGAAGAAGCTGTTGCAGCGGCTCTTCCAGAACCGGTCGCCACTCCGGTCGTAGAGGCGGCTCCAACACCTGAACCGGTGAAGGAAGAAGCTCCTAAGAAATCTGAAAAGAAAAAATCAAAGAAAAAGAAAAGCGCTAAAACGAGCGGAAGCTAGAAAAAAAGCCCGGTTCAACCCGGGCTTTTTTATTTAAAGACCTTGCACTCGCCCATCTGATTTCGGCGACTCTTTGCCAAACCACTGCATCACGGTCGCATGGGTGTCCATCTGAGTTACCGGATAAGTCAGATCTTTCAACGGCGGCAATGATATCCCCAAAGTCGCAACCACAAAGGGTACGGCCGTGTCGTGATCCGGCCAAGTGTCATGCATTCCAAAAGTCAAAAGCCTATGCCCGCCGTGATCTGAAGTCAGAATCACCAGCCACTCTTCACCTTCTTGAAGAGCGCGCGTTTTCACCACCGTCATAAGATCGCCAATCAACCCATCTGTCGCTGCGATCGCACCGGTATAATATTTATTGCTACCAAATCCGTGCTCATGCCCCGCTTCATCGACCTGATCAAAGACTCCCATGACAAGGCCCATTTGCGGATTTGCCATTTGTTGCTTCATCCATTCTGTCATCTTGGAATCACGTTTGGAATCATCGCTATTCCCTGCGCGACGCTCATCCAAATTACAGGAGGAGGTCATCGCAGGTGAAATCCTCATTGTTCGCGCTTCAGGTGAATCGCATTCATAATCGACAATGCCGGCTTTAATATCTTTTTTGTGGGCACTCACCATAAACGCACCGACACCCGAGGCCGCGACCTTAACACCCGCTTCATCACGCAGACGTTTTAAAAATGTCGGATAAGTTTTTGTGGACTTCATAAAGTTCAAAAACGAAGCATCACGATTGTCGAAGACTTGAGTTTTACTATTATCAACTCCCGTTAAAACCGAAGCCCAGCCTGGAGCTGTCAGCCACTGAAAGCCCCGACCTGTTTTCGGACCGCTATGAGTGCGCGCGCACTGAGTATCATAGACATCTTTGCAAACCGCAAACTTTCCGCTGGCCATGAGCTTTTGCAAATTCGGAGCCCTCTGCTGAACCCAGGCTTGATTGTAAATGAGATCCCCGCGTGCACCATCTATGCCGATGACTAATGCTCGACGAGTCTTCCCAGAGGAAGGCACGGGTTTACTCGCTGCCGTGCTCGCTACAGAAATTGAAGAAATAGTGACAAAGATGAGAAAAATTCTGAACACTCAGAAATCTTCACCACAGAAAATGACTTATTCAATCAATAAGTCTCAAGAGCCCTAAAGAATGCATTGCATCCACGAAAAAAAAGCCCGTCCCTTCGACGGGCTTAGGGGGATTCTCGTGATTATTTCACCGTGCAAACGATGTCAGTATAGAGTTTCTTCCACACTGTTTGGTAGCTCACGCCGGCATCACGATTCAATAACATGTCTGCGATTTGTCGGCCCGTTAGAGTTTCCCCATAAGGCGTTTGGAAGGCGTTGTAGATTTCCAATGAACCGTCTTCTTTGACTTTCACAGAAATAGAGCTGCCCCCGCGGGAGTCAGCGACATAGCTTGTGATTTTATTTTGCTCATCCAAGATGACGTTTTCATCATCTAATTTAAAACCCACTGAGCCCGCTGCCGTTGCAAACGTGCCAGATCCCGTCATCTTCACGGTGTAGATAGCCGGCTTACCTGTGCACCAAGGACCTTCACCATCAGACTCAAAATCACAAGGGTCGTGCTTTACAGGCCCTCCCACTTTCACGTTTTCCAAAGTATAGCTGCAAACTTGACCGTTTTGATCAACACCGTTGTACGTTTTTGCTTGAGCCAAAGACGCTGCTAGCGCTAAGCCCGCAATAGAAATCATCATCTTTTTCATGGGAAACTCCTTTAAGTGTATAGACAGGAGTGATTTATACGCCCTTTTTAGATAATTAAAATGGATGTGTTTTTATATATTATATGCAATAATGCATATATGATGAAGTACCCCCGACACCTCATAGAGTCCTTTGTGACGTTTGCGACATTACGGAACGTCTCTAACACGGCGTCGGCATTAGGTATTTCTCAGCCGGCACTGAGCCGTCAGCTCCAGCAATTGGAGGAGCTCATCGGCGAGAAGCTCTTTGAAAAACAAGGGCGCCAGAAAGTCCTCTCTCCCGTGGGACAGGAACTATTTTCACGGATTCAGCCCACCTGGCAAGATTACGACTCGATGGTTGATGGGGTGATTTCTAAATTCAAAGATTCCCCCCAACACGCAATTCGCATCTATGGCCCCACAGAAATCCTCGAACACATCGCAAGCAAAATACAATTCCCTTACCCCCTTGTCTTCGTACCGACCCGCAGCCACGCCGTGACGGCTAAGGTAATGAAAGAAGATATAAGCCTTGGCATCACACGCCTGGTACCGGATGATCTTCAGACGACGGCACGAAAGCTTTTCGAGGAAGATTTTCAAATTCTGTTTCCAACGGCATGGGATATTTCTGCAAAGAGCTTCTCAGCCCGCTTATTAGGAAAGCTGAGTAACTACCCGAGCCTTTCTTATGGGGAAGACTTCGGCTTTCCCCGCGAAGCGTGGGAGAAATACGATCTCGGAACGCCGCCAACGGTTTTACGAGTGATTCCCAATTGGATGGTTTTACAAAACCTCGTTGAAACCGGTCTTGGCTGGTGTATTGCGCCTTCGAATTTGGTTCGCAAAAGCACGAAGTTCTCGGCGCTGACTGTGCCGTCAGAATTGATGGCACCGGTTGCGTATTACCTTCTCTATAAAAAAGATCTCCACCGCATTCCATGGATGAAGTCTCTGATCAACTCAGCACTGAAATCTTACTAACGGATCTTCAGATTTTTAATTTTGCTGGCAATAAATACACAGAAGACCGCCACTAAAGCCGAAATACCTAGTGAGGTTAAGTCTATAGTTTCAAGCTTAAAGATTTTTGATAGGCTCTCAATAAAAAGAATCGCCATCAATAGAACAAGTGCCGCAAAAGAAATCACGACAAAAAATAGATTTGAGAAAACATGCTTTGACGTTTTATTGACAAATATAAGCCCCACGTTCGATAGCACAAAAGCACTGAAAGCCATAGCTCTGGCCTGAGCCTCTCCCCATCCTTGATGCAGCCCCCATAAAAACAACATAAAAATCCCGGCAAAAACAACCATTCCTTGCAAGAGACTTAAGGCAATGTCTTGAAAAGAAAAAAGCGGCTTTTCGAGTTTTCTCGGTGGGACCTTCATTGTCTTTGCACTTTCAGGCTCGGCCTCAAAAACAAGGGTGCAGGCCGGATCAATGATCAGCTCCAAAAACACGATGTGTATGGGAAAAAGTATTAAAGGACCACCGATGAGGACCGGAAGAATCGCCAATGCGGCTATAGGAAAGTGCACTGCAAACAAATACGACATCGCTCTTTGAATATTATCAAAAATTCGCCGTCCTAAACGGATCCCCGCAACGATGGAGTTAAACTGATCATCTAAAATAATAAGATCAGCCGCTTCGCGAGCCACGTCAGTCCCTCGTCCCCCCATGGCCACCCCGACATCTGCCCACTTTAAGCTAGGCGCATCGTTGACTCCATCGCCCGTCATGGCAACGGTTTCGCCGTTGGCCTTCAAGGCCTTCACAATTCTCAGTTTTTGATTGGGGACTACGCGGGCAAAGACATTGACGTATTTTATTCTGTCCCTAAGATCGTTATCAGTTAATTTCTCGATATCTTCACCTGTTAAAAAGGATCCTGAATCCTTCAGCCCGATATCGCCTGCAATTTTAGATGCAATCGCAGGATGGTCTCCTGTGATCATGATTGTACGGATTCCAGCCTGATAACACTCAGTGATGGCTTCTTTCACTCCCTCTCTGAGCGGATCAATAAAACCAATCAGGCCTAGAAATGAAAATTGAAACCCTTTTTGCTCCTTGGGAAAATCAGAACCGCTTAAGGAAGCCTTCGCAACGCCTATTACACGCAATCCCTGTTCACACATTTTAAAAACTTGCTCGAGAACAACCGATTGAAGCCGAGTTTCGAGATTGCATAAATTCACAATCGCCTCGGGGGCTCCCTTGGAAAATACGACCCGCGACTGATTTATTGGCGACCTCCAAACAAAAGACATTGTCAGCTGATCCGGGCTCAGAGGGTAATCTTTTTCAAGGGACCGTTTTGGCAGCTCATATTTCACTTTTTCGCTTTCGGTTTTAAAAGTTTTCTGAAGAGCTTTTTCCATCGGATCAAAAGAGTTTTCATAACTGGCAAGAAAGCCGGCCTCAAGCACAGAGAATATTTCTGCCGAGAGAGGCTCCACGTTCTTGTGAAAATGATACTGAGAATGCTCAGTCCAAATTTGCTCGACGGACATTTGGTTCAGTGTGAGTGTGCCCGTTTTATCCGTGCACAACGCCGTGATAGAACCTAAATTCTCTGTGGCAGATGGCTGACGAACCAAAACCTGTTTTTTGGATAAACGCCAGGCTCCTAGTGCCAGAAAAATCGTCAACACGACCGGAAATTCCTCCGGCAACAAAGAAAGAGCCGCGACAATACCGGCTAAAAGCGCCTGCAACCAATCATGGCGTGTGAATCCAAAAGCTAAAGTTATCACAATACTTGTGATAACTCCCAGGGTTCCAAAGATTCTGACGAGCCCTGCGATTTCTTCCTGCAATCGGGTTTTAGTATCCTTTGCTTCCTGCATGGTCTTGCCGATTTTTCCAAGCTCCGAATGAAGACCGGTCGCAATGACTTTCCCAGTTGCAAAACCGCGAGTCACCAGTGTGCCACTATAAATACAAAACGCGCTCGGAAATTGAAGGCGCGAACCATCGCTAGAAACAGATTTTGAGATTGGCACAGACTCACCCGTTAGAAGGGATTCGTCCACTTCGAGGCTACGTGATTCCAACAGAAGACAGTCCGCGACGATCCGTTCGCCCTCTTTCACAATCAAGGTGTCGCCGGGTACGACCTCCCGGGAAGGAATCTGAATTTCACGCTGGTCACGCCAGACACGGGCTCGCGGGCTTGATAAATCACGGAGAGCTTCGACCGCCCGTGTGCTTCGGCGTTCTTGAAAAATCGCGATAAACACAATGACGAGCACCGACGCTAAAAGAAGCAGACTGTCGTGGATCTCGCCGATAGCAAGGTAAATACCTGCCCCGGTTAAGAGAAGCAGAATCATCGGCTCCCGGAGAACTTCCCAAATCAAAAGCAAAAACGATTTTTTCTTTGCTTTTGGAAGCTCATTGTAACCATCCTTTTCCAGGAGTGCGCGCGCCTGATCGGACTTCATCAGAGCCTCCTCCGGGCCGTTTAAAAATTTAATGTCCTAAATGTGGACCGCTGATCCAAAGGTTGCATTTCTGCGACGCCAGCAAATCTTGCGTAACGCTGCCTAATGCAATTCTTTCAAAGGGTCCCGCATGGGATGCTAGTCCAATGAGCCCTACTTTTTCAGCCTTTGCAACTCTCTCAATAGCGGCACTGGAGCCTGACATAGATTCTTCAACAATGCTCTGCAATTTAATTTTCATTCCTAGTTTTTGTGCTTCTTTGAGCCACTGCTGAATCCTCTGTTCTGCCCATGCTTTTTGTTCTTCTAAAAAATAATCCGGAACTGGAATGGCGACCCCACTGGCAGACGCTGCACTGTAAGCCGGCAAAGGAAAGTTGATAATGTGACAAAGAATGAGGTCAGACGCCTTATTTTTGACAAACTTTAAAAACTCGTGAAAGGCTTTCTCCGAGCCTTCTGAGAAGTCTGTAGCAAAAAGAACTTTTTCGCCTTTCGCAAATAGTGGCTTTTGATGAGTAATGAAGAGAAGCGGCAGGTCCGACGTCTGTAAAAGCTCTTTAGCAAAGCTTCCAAGAAATAGATTCCCTAGGGCCGAACGCCCATGAGAAGTTAAAATAATAACTTCATCTTGTCTTTGATGAGCAAGTTTTAAAACTTGCTCGGCCCACTCGGCACGTTTACCGGAGTGAGATAAAAAGACATCCGAAGGAAGCATCTCGCCCATAGGTAAGGGCTTTAGAAACTCTCGAACTTTTTCCAGCGCTTTTTCTCTGGAGAGCCGGTCGTCATCATAAATATATGCTGGATGCACATGGGTAAAATCACCGCCTAAAAAATGACGCACGTTTTGCAGCGCCTCAACACTGGGACGAAGTTGAGTCTCTGTGGGATCGATGGCCCACAATGCGGGGATTGACTGAGTTGTTTTTTCCATAAGAAGCCTCCTAGATCGCTTTTTTAAAAAAATACTTCAATGTAACATGCTTTAATTCACAAACTCCGGTACGCCGTCCACAAGTCCTCCCGGTCCTCGGGATGGGCGATCTCGATCAGCGCTTGGGCCCGTTCATGCAATGTCTTGCCGTAGAGATCCGCAATCCCATATTCAGTCACAATAAATTGAACATGCGCTCTTGTGGTGACAACACCGGCGCCAGGCTTTAAGGACGGCACTAGTCGCGAACGCCCGTCTTTGGTTCTTGAAGGAAGCGCTATAATGGGTTTTCCACCTTCCGACAGTGCGGCTCCTCTCATAAAATCCATTTGTCCGCCCACACCGGAAATAATTTTACTGCCGATGGAATCCGCACAAACCTGGCCTGTTAAATCCACCTCCACCGCTGAATTGATCGCCACTACTTTTTTATTTCTGCAAATGACATTGGGATTATTGACATAATCCGATGGCAGCTGAATCACCGAAGGATTGTCATGAATGAAACGGTAGACGCGCTCAGACCCCATAACAAAAGCCGAAACGGTTTTTCCCGGATGAACGGCTTTGTGGGAGTTTGTAATGACTCCTGATTGGATCAGCGACAAGATACCATCGGACCACATTTCGCTATGAACACCCAGGTTTTTATGTGATTGCAATTGCGCGAGAACCGCATCAGGGATGGTGCCAATGCCCACTTGCAGACACGCCCCATCCTCAATAAGACTCGCCACATGACGACCGATTGTTGTGTCTTCGGCTGTCGCCACGTGAGCTTTAGACTCTGGCAACGGCATATCGACCTCGATATACGCATCGAGCTGATCAATATGAACAAAACCATCCCCATGCACCCGCGGCATTTGCTGATTGATTTGGGCAATCAGAATATCCGCACTCTCCACTGCGGCTCTGGCCACATCGACACTGGTACCTAAAGTGCAGTAGCCATGTTGATCCGGCGGTGATAAATGCAAAAGCGCCACATGAATTGGCCTACGGCGCGAACGAAACAATTGCGGAATCTCAGAAAGAAAACACGGCAGATAGTCGATGCGCTCCCCATCCATGTAAGAACGCATATTGGCCCCGACAAATAGATTGGCGATGCGAAAAGACTTCCGAAACGTCTCGGCCGCCTGCAAACAAGGACCTTCGGTGTGAAGATGAATGAGCTCCACATCCTCAAGGCGTGGGGCCTCTTCCACCAGAGCCTTTAATAAAACCGAAGGGGTTGCTGCGGCACCATGAATGAAAACCCTGTGATGAGATTGAATCAAACTTAAAGCTTCATGGGGATAACGACACTTCATTCTTTTTCCTTTTTTATTTTGCCAGGTAGATCCAAACCATCGCAGCAACCGCAAGGGCCATAAAAAACACCGTGGCCCATCCTAAAAATTTTAATCTCGGCCGGATAGTACTGCTTCCCATGATGTCCGGCCGAACCGCCATCAGCATCATCACCGCCATAATCGGTACTGAAATCACTCCATTAATAACCGCACTGATATAAAGTGCTTTAATAGGATCCACCGAGGTAAAACCAAGACCGATGCCGATCAAAGTGGATACCGCAATAATACTATAAAATCTTTTTGCCATTCGTGGATGAAGCTCAAGACTGCGGTTTTCCCAATCGAGGGCCTCGGCAATCGCATAAGCTGAAGAGCCTGCCAACACTGGAATTGCCAAGAGCCCCGTGCCGATAATTCCAAGACTGAAAAGAATGAACGTCAACTCTCCGGCAACGGGCCGAAGGGCTCGTGCCGCATCGGCCGAAGTTTGAATATCAGTCACGCCCTGCATATGCAAAGCAACAGCCGCTGTCAGAATAATGAAATAGGAGATCAAATTAGAAAATCCCATCCCGACATAGGTATCTACTTTAATACGATGAAAGTTCTGAGAAATCTCCGCCGCGGTCCTCGGTGGTTTTGAATGATGTTCACGCAGATGCCGGTCTTCAACTTCTTGCGCCGCCTGCCAAAAAAACAGATAGGGACTGATTGTCGTCCCAAAAACACCGACGACAAAAGAAAAATATTCCGCCGACCAAGTCACATTTGGCAAGAGTGTGCGGGTTAAAACCTCCAACCATGGAATACGCACAACAAATAAAGTTGCCGCATAGGCTAGTAAAGACAATGTCAGCCACTTTAAAAAACGCACATACCGACTGTAAGGAATAAAAACCTGAAGTCCCAGCGAAAGCACCCCAAATCCTGCGGCATACAAGTGCCCCGAGCCACCAAGAACCAGCTTTGCTGCTTCTCCCATCGCTGAGATATCTGCCGCGATGTTAATCGTATTTGCAAATAGTAAGAGTCCGACGATGCTGTACAAAACCCATCTTGGATAATGTTGACGGATATTGAAACTCAGCCCCTGCCCCGTCGTGCTGCCGATCCGGGCGCTGACGATTTGAATCCCCACCATCAAAGGGAACGTGAACAGAACGGTCCAAAGCATGTTGACGCCAAAGAGCGCTCCAGCTTGAGAGTAGGTCGCAATTCCACTGGGGTCATCGTCAGCCGCACCCGTAATAAGACCCGGGCCCAGCTTTTTGAGCAAGGAGTCTTCATAGGAGGCTTTTGAATGCGGCCGACTTTTAAAGTTTATCAAGGAGTAATTGCTACCTTTAAAACACCGTCTCTTTGATTTGCGAAGAGATCATAAGCTTTTTCAATATCATCGAGCTTAAACCGATGAGTGACGAGGGGCTTCATATCGACAAAGCCAGAGGCGACGACATTCATCAAACGGCGCATCCGCTCTTTTCCACCAGGGCATAAAGTGGTCACGACCTTGTGATCCCCGAGTCCTGCCGCAAAAGCATCTAGAGGCAGCGTCAGCTTTCCAGAATAGACTCCGAGACTTGACAGCACGCCGCCGGGCTTTAAGACCCGCAAGCAAGACTCGAAAGTTTGCTGTGTTCCAAGGGCCTCGATGGCCACGTCGACACCGCGGCCGTGGGTCATATCCATGATGATTTTTATGGGGTCTTCATTCTTAAAATTAATCGTGTGAGTGGCACCCATTTTTTTGGACATTTCCAAACGTTGATGGACGGCATCGACACCGATAATGGTTGTCGCCCCTTGCAGCCTTGCTCCTGCGGTGGCGCAAAGGCCGATCGGCCCTTGTGCAAAAACGACGACGGTATCACCGATACGGATATGACCGCTCTCTGCTCCACTGAATCCCGTGCTCATAATATCCGGGCACATAAGGACTTGTTCATCTGTCAGTCCTTGCGGGACCGATGTGAGATTCGCCATCGCGTTGGGGACGAGAACATATTCCGCCTGACAGCCGTCGATGGTGTTGCCGAACTTCCATCCGCCAATCGCGTGCCCGCCGCACTGGGATTGATGACCATCTAAGCAAGGACTGCATTGCCCACAGGGAGTGATGGCGCCCACGATCACTCTTTCACCGATCTGATATCCGGTCACGGCACTCCCGAGAGCTTCAATGACGCCGACAGGTTCATGACCGATGGTGAGGCCTGGCTTGACGGGGTACTCGCCTTTTAAAATATGCACATCCGTTCCACAGATGGTCGTTGTCGTCACACGGACTAAGGCATCCGTTGGACCAATTTGGGGAACGGGTTTTTCTTGGATTTCGATTTTTCCGGGACGGACAAATACGGCCGCTTTCATTGTTTTCATAAACTTAGATCCTCCTTCAATGGCAGTCAGAGTTCTCTCTTCAACTTCCCTTATCCGGGTCTAAAACTAAAGTTTCATGATAATCAAAAACATGTTTGAGACAGAATGCCTCGGGACATTTTGTCCGGAAGCTTGACGCGCATCCAAACTCCATACAGTGCGATCACTAGACCTAATATTTGAATGATCATGTTTGCCGGATTTAAGCGGAGAATGACGTTGTTGCAGGGTTTGCGTTGCCATAAGCATCTCCTTTTTGAAGGAGATGTTACCACAATCAAGTGCTCATGAACTGTGGTAAAACCGCGACTTTCGACAATACTATTGATTATAAACATAGCGATTCTGTACGGGATCTAGAACAATCGTGTTCGGGTGAGCATAAGGCGATAGGCGCCGGACGATGTTTAGAAGAAAATCACACAGGGAGCAACGTTAGCCACCTGTGAAAACAGCGAGCTGTGCCGCAAACGCACGCTGGTACGCAGGCCGAGCTTCGGCACGAGCAATGTAATCACAAATTTTCGGAAAGGCCTTCAGCAACCCTGAACTTTCCAAACGGCGCAGCACCGTGACCATCAAAAGATCACCGGCACTGAAATCACCATCGAGCCACTCCGAATCCCCGAGGAAATCAGAAAGTTCTTTCAAACGCACATTCACGCGCTCATCAAGGACTGCCAATCGCTCGCTATACCAAGGTTTGTTACGCTCAAACAGAAAGCAATTACTGCGTTCAACAACAGGCAGCTCCAAAGTATTCAGCGCTGAGAATACCCACATGATCGCGCGTGCCCGGGCATTGACCTCTTTAGGCAGTAAACCGGGAAGCTTTTCACTGATATACAAAATGATGGCACCAGACTCGAACAACACCAAATCATCTTGTTTAAAAGCAGGAATTTGCCCAAAAGGCTGAAGCTTGCGATAAGGCGACTGCTTCATTTCTTCAAATGTCAAAAGCTCCACATTGTACGGCTGCCCTACTTCTTCCAATGCCCATCGAACACGAAAATCTCGGGCAAGGCCACGCCCACGATCCGGAGAACTTTTAAATGCAGTGATTGTCGGAGTCGAAAAAGCTTGTTTCATCAGTCACCTCTAAGAAAGCAGTATACTGATTGAGTCCCTAGTTCAGTACTTATTTTTGCATTCTCGCAATACCTTTCGTTTTCTTATAAAAAACGCTTTTTCTTCTCATCCATAGATTCCTTCTTCGTGCCTAATAAGCCTTTAGCCGGAGGAACTTATGGAGCCTATTTTTGACAAACGTCGTGAATTTCTTATTTCAAGCGCCACCCTCGGTGCAGGGCTTTTGCTTCCTAATTTTGCCGTCGCAAAGAACGATAATGAGAAAAACTGGTAAACTCTCCGATCTTGTCGAAACGCTCGATATTTAACTCTTGAGGCCGCACCTTTATGCCTTCTCGACTTCCGAGGAAGGAACGACAACGACGGGCACCGGCGAAGATAGAATCATGCCTCTTGTCGAACTGCCAATAAAGTTCTTTAAAAACTTCCGTCTGGAATGAGTGCCCATCACAATAAGATCATAGACACCTTTGACTTCTTTTGAAACCTGCTCCTCAAGTATCCCGGGTTGTTCTAAAAAAAGGCTGTCCACAGAGAAGAGTTTCCGCCGAAGAGAGCTGACCTTCCGCTCTAGGCTCTTCTCGTGTTGCTTAATGTTTTTTTTTGAAAAAACTCTTAAAGAGGGTTTAATACCACGAGAAACGAAGGTTTCTCGCAGCTCATGCAGCATATCACCTGCCGAGTAGCAAACCGTAAGATGCCCGCCTAACTTCTGGCCCAACTTGACGGCCAGTTTCTCGGCGGGAACACTGGCTTTGGTTAAATCCGTGAGGCAGAGAATCTTTAAAGACTCTTCGGGATCTAGTTGGTATTTCAGATTTTGCGCTTCTGGGCCGAAGACAATAACAGGATCGCTCGAGCGTCGTAAGATCTCCTCCGAGACGCTTCCAAGAATTGCCTTTTTTAATCCCCGGTTTCCGCGACTGCCGACAACAACAAACTCGTATTCATTTTTTTGCTCCTCTCTTAAGATGGAAAGAGTGGGATCACCAATTCTAGTGGCAACGTTGGTGTGAAACACGCACCGAGAAAAATGATTTCGCAAGAAGCTTAGAAGTTTATCTTTCTTAAGCGTCAGTTTTTTCTTTTCAATATAAGGAATTTTGTAAGAATTGATATTGTCGACATAGAGAACCTGCAAATCTGAATTCAGTCGGGACGCAAGTTCTTCACAGAAATCTCGCAATAACTTCGATCTTGCAAGACCCGACCTAGAGGTATCTAAAAGGTCATCTGCCAATAGAATTGGTTTCAAGGCCACGAACCCTCCTATTGCAAGACCTTCTTAGCATTCTCAAGGCCTCCGAGATTTTCCAAGTGTTTAAAACCAAGTTCCTGCATGATCGAAACAGCCTGAGTGGACCTCCTGCCGGAGGCACAATAGACTTTATACTCATCTTCACGGCTGAGCTTTGATACTTCAGTTTTAAAATTGGGATTTTTAACATCTATATTCATGGCCGCCGCCACATGATCTTTGGAATACTCCTCGGGAGTCCGCACATCTAGTATGACAACCTTCGCAAATACAACGGAGCTCAGAGAAGAAAATAAAAACAAAAGAAGTAGAATTGCATTACGCATGAAAACTCCTTTTTCTTATAAAAGTTGTATGTTTTATTCTTCACTAAAGATAATTGACTTTTTTTACAAAAGTCATCTTGGCTTTCAACACGCTTATAAATAGAAAAAAGGCCTCTTTTGATTGTAAGCAAAACCGGCATTTTTTTCTGTCACCTCCTTAAATATTGAAAGATCTTTTAGGGATCGGAGGACGATATGCATTGGTTTGTCGTAGCCAGCCAGAAGGAAGTTAGAATCTTTATAAAAACATCGGACCGTAGCAAGATTGAGCTTATTAAAACGGTCACGAATCCTCTAGGTACGGTTAAAAAGCGAGACCTCATTCGAAAAGAAGCTGGACGTGGCACCAAATCATTGGGAGGACACCTGGGATCTACACACTATACGGAAGGCAAAAGACATGATCCCCATGAAGAGGCTGAGATTCAATTTGCAAAAGAAATTGCCCAGTTTCTTGAAACTGAGCGCTTGAAAAATAGTTTTTCATCAATGACCCTCGTTGCTGAACCGCATTTCCTAGGAAAAGTGAAAGCTGAGATGGGCAATAAACTTCAAGAAAGTGTCACTGATTGGATCAAGAAAGACCTTCAGAAAACACCTCAAAGTGAAATTGCCAATTTTATTTTGCCTAAATCCGAACCAAGCTCTTTTGAGAATTCAATATAATACGAAATTTCATACCACTAGTGCAACATCGTCTTATGAGGCAGAGGGATCCAAAAAACAAATGTGGATCCTTCACCTATTTGACTCTGAGCTGAGATTTGTCCGCCATGCTTTTCTACAATCTCTTTTGCGATGGCTAGTCCTAAACCTGTCGAGCTTTCGCCTTCTGTTGGCGACGTGCTCGTCCTGCCAAATTCGGTGAATAATAAATCCATGTCTTGCTCAGGAATCCCCTGCCCGCGATCTTGAATGGAGAAAAACAGTTTCGAATTCTCCGCTCTCACATCAAACTTTATTTTAGTTCCTCTTTTTGAAAACTTAATGGCATTTGTAATCAGGTTATCAAGGACGCGGCGAATCCTCATCAAATCAAACTCTGCCTCATCAGGAAGATCAAATCTTGGCACCCAATCAAAACTAATTTCCTTGGCTCGACCAAGGACTTCCCCGGTTTCAGTCACGTCGTTTATAAAGTCGATAAGATTCACTTTTTGAATATCTAAGGAACTGCTCGTGTCTTTTACTCTGCGTAACTCGAGAAGCTCTTCTAAAAGAACCAACATTTCTTGGGTGGTGCTATTCAACATCTGAAATACTTCTTTAACCGGCTCTTGCAGATCTTGGTACCAATCTTCCGTCGCTGCATAGTTCAAACACGCTTTAATCGTGCTGACCGGAGCCCTTAAATCATGCATCACTCTTGCAAGAGCCCTTTCCCGAGACTCACTGGCTTCAAAGTATTTTTTCAAATGGGCTTGCTCTACAACAATCGACAGCTGATCCGAGATTGCAGAGAATATTTGCACATGCTGATTTTCATACATATACGGCTGGAAACTTGAAAAAAACACAAAACCGACGGGTTTATCACCGGCTCTCAACGGACACGTCAAGCTAGACAATATTCCATCTTTTAATGCCAGGGCCGTCGACTCAGAGGTCGGGTGAAGAGAATAATAGGATCTTAAATCACTTATTATTCTCGGCTCACCTGTTTTAATAATGTTTTCTAAACTGCTGCCGTGAAGTGCGGCCGAGTAGTTTCTCGCGAGATTTAAACACTGCTTTTTCGAGCGCACCCAGATTAATCTGGCCACAGTGTTGTCTTTCTCTAAAAGTGCGATGCCAATTCGGTCATAGGGAATAAGTAAATTTAAAGAGTCGAAAATAAAATCGAGAATCTGCTCATGATTTGATCCAGAGATCATCTTTTTATTGACTTGCTGAATGACCTTTCCAAGAATGACATCCGACGCCTGAGCTAAATTTTGAGTCTCATTTTCTGATGTATTTTCCATATTGGTCTCTTACGGCCTCAAAGCATGAAGATTTCCCTCAAAGCGCCCGGACAATTTACTGACGTGAATTCGATAGATTACGGCCTCTTCAAAAAGCGCATCAAAATCCATCTCAAGAGAAGACGACTTTCCATTTGCAATCTGATGCGTGATTTTTTTTATCAGCATTCTCATCGCCGTGGCTGCTTCGTCGCCATGAAGTTCTTCATATCTTCCCCAGGCTATGGCACTTCTCCACGCGAACATATCGTAAATCTCTTCAACCTCAATGCACACTTGAGGATTCTTTCGCATCATAGAGATTTTTTTTCCATCCTTGGAGTGGCTATAGATATAAGGATTCTCAAAAACATAAGTAATAGGCACAACATAGACTTCATCGGCCAAAAAGCACCCTAAATGCCCTATACTTCCGCGCTCTAAAGTCTCTAAGACATCTGTTTTTTCTAGAAAATCAATTTTTCCATGATCAAATTTCATGAAATCTCCAAACACATTGGCCACTCAAAAACTCAGAGAGTGTTTTTCTAAAAATAAGTAAAACTTTAGAAAACGGGTTTTCAAAAAAAGGAAATTATCTAGAAATTAAGCATCAGAAATGTTCACATTGTTTATTTTATCAAAACAAAGCCGCACCTTGATTAAAAACACGATGATTCGACTCCACGAAATTGAAGGCTAACCTGGCATTTTTTACTCCTCTACCATTCTGCCGTCCTTAAGACGAATTTGCCGTGGCGCCATACTCGCAAAGTCCGGATCGTGAGTAACCATAAGAACAGTCGTGTTATTTTTTTTGTTCACCTCTTGCAATATTCCCATAACTACGTCGCTATTGGCCGTGTCTAAGCTTCCAGTGGGCTCATCCGCGAATAAAAACTGTGGCCTCATAATGAGGGCCCGGGCTATCGCGACTCGTTGTTGTTCGCCGCCAGAAAGCTGCCGTGGATAACGATGCAGTTTCTCTTTCAGGCCGAACTGGTCTAATAAGAATTCGGCATAGGGCGAAAGCTCTTTCTCGCGTTGAAACTTTAAAGTGGGCATCAAAACATTTTGTAAAGTTGTCAGTTCGTCAATCAAGTAGTGAAATTGAAATACAAATCCCATTTTTAAATTACGAAATCGGTGAAGATCCTCAGATTCCATAGACTGGATATCATTGCCGGAAATCTCGATCTTTCCTTCTGTGGGATTATCAAGACTGCTCAGAATGTAAAGCAGAGTGCTTTTTCCTGAGCCGGATCGTCCCGTTAATGCGACGAATTCGCCGTCTTGAATATCTAAATTGATGTCTGTTAAAACACGGTTTGGTGGCTTACCAATAGTTTTACCGACATGAGTGGCACGAATTCCCAAGTTCATCCTCCTGATCGAATAATTTCAATGGGAGTGAGCTTACCGGCGGCACGCGCTGGAAGGATACTGGCGATCGAAACTGAAAAATTACCTAAGATCATAGCTTGAAGATAGATCGAGAAAGACAAGGAAATATGCAAATGTCCGCTGGGGTTTGATTGACTCACCGGCATAAATGGAATGGTCTGAAGATATAGGCACAAAAAGTACCCACAAACCAACCCCATCACCGAACCGCAAACGCCAATAATCAAACCCTGGGAAAAAAATAGCATCACAATGTCGAAAGTGTCGTAACCCATCGAATGAAGAATCGCAATGTCTTGACGCTTTTGATTCACCGTCATGTTCAAAACATTATACATACCAAATCCAGCAACAATTAAAACTGTCAAAATCATCGCAAATCTGAGGCTTGTTTGAATTCTGAAAACAGAAAAGATGTTCGCATTCTGCTGATCCCAGCTCTCGGTCCGCTCTGGAGCAATCTTAGACCAGTTCGTCGCAATGGCGGCCGCCTGACTGTAGTCCTTTAATCTCACACCAATCTCGTTAACAATATTCGGAGTGCGATTCACTCTTTGCACATCACTGATGGCGCCATAGGCCTGTAAGTCAGCCCCCCTATTTCCTGTTTTAAAACGTCCAATCACTTTAAATGGCACTGGCGGCTGAGTTCCGACGGACACTAAGACTGTCTGATTCATGCCGGCCCCCAGTCTCTTCGTGAGTTCGTCGCCCAAAATCACACGGTTGCCGCCGGTAGCAATGTCAGTAAACTTACCGTCGATCATGTATGCGGCAATACTTGTGACTTTCGCCTGCTGCTCGGGATTACAGCCAATTAAATTCGCCGAAACCGAAATTTTCGACAGTGTAAACAGTGCTGGCGCCGTCAAAAGGGGCGAAAATGCTTCAACACGAGGATCTGCTCGAAGCCGCTCGTACCAACTTTGGGGGTTTTGAACCTCAATGTACCCCTCCACTCCAGAAGGGGGGCTCACCCAAAAAATATGGCCAAAGAGCTTTCCAAAAAAGGCTTCATCTAGTTGATGCTCCGTCAGATAATCTTGTCGTGCTTGAATATGAATTTGCGCCTGGTTATTCACCAACTGCTCGACAATAAATCCCTGAAACCCCAAAAAGAATCCGGAAACAGAAACATAGGCCATCGTACCAAAGAACACGCCTAGCAAAGTCAAAAGGGTCTGCCGCCTTCTTTCTAAAAGGTATCGTATCGCTAAAAAAATCATCCGCCGACATTCTTTCTTATAAGGAGACGATCGCCTTCTTGAACATCTCCAGAGACGACCTCTGCCATATCTTTATCGATGAAGCCCAGCTTTACCGAAACTTGTTTCACTCTTCCCTGCCCGCCGCGCCTAAGCCATACAAAATCGCCCTCGATGGCGGCCACCGGAATAACGATAACATTGTCATGCTTTTGAATTTCAATAGCGACGTCGGCGGTCATTCCCGGCAATATCTGTCGAGGCAGATGAGGCACATCAATTCGAGCTAAAAAATTGTTGTCGTTTGAGTAAACGGATTCAACCGTCCCGGAGTAATTGTTTTCGCGAATGCTATCAAAACTGAGTTTTACATTTTGGCCTTTTTTTACCTGCAATGCTCCTTGCTGTTCTAAAGAAACGACGACATAGCGGTCCAGCAAATCCACAAGAATCAAAGCTGGCAGCGGGGCAAAGACATTTTCTCCAACTTTATTGGGAAAATAAGTGATGGTTCCACTAAATGGAGCTCGATACACCATTTGTTCAATATGAACTAACTTATCGCCTTTTTGAACGTAATCGCCCTCTTTAACAAAGACCTCTTCAATATGGCTGGTAATACCAACTTTGAGCTGGAAACTGCGATTTGCGGTAACGGTTCCTATGCCGTAAACTGATTGAGTAATAGAGCCTTTTTTAACAGGCTCTGATAAGACCCCCTCGTTTCTTAAAGCGTTTCTGCGAAAAATGAAAACAGCTGCAATCAGTGCAATTAAGATAAATCCACTCAGCAAACGATGACGATCAATGCCCTTTACAATCGCTCTCAAAAAATTCATGGAGTCTCCTCACAGGAGGATCGTGATTTTCAAGATCCAAAGCGAGGGCCACAGACCCACAAGTTAAACTTTTGTGAGCTCATCAGATCCCGCGTCACACTGCCAATAACAAGTTTCTCAATAGGACCGACATGCGATACCAAACCGATAAGAGCGACCTTTTCTCGTTCTGCGATAGCTTTTATGGAGTGTGCAGGTGCCGATAAAGATTCCTCCATAATGTTATTAAGTCGAATGTTGATGTCTTTTCCTTCAGCTTCTTTAATCCAACGCTGAGCTTCTCGCTCGGCCCACTCCTTTTGGTCCTCTCGGTAATAATTTAGCAAGGGCATCGACATTCCATAGGCATCCACATATTCGTAGGGAAAGCTGAGGACATGACACAAAATAATTTCACTGGTTTTCCCCCTGACGAGATTCAAGAACTCTTGAAAAGCGACTTTGGACTGTTCTGAAAAATCAGTGGCAAACATCACTTTGTCGCTGACCACATAACTGCTCGTATGGGGATTTATAAATATAATCGGGATGTCTGATTTATTTAAAAGATCGCGAGCGAAGCTTCCTAGAAAAGTAGCTCCCAGTGACGAGCGTCCGTGGGATGTTAGTAAAACAACCTTCGCATTATGTTCATGGGCAATATTCAACACTTTTTCAACTCGCTCAGACCTGTCGCTCGAAGGTTCACTATAGACATGAAAAGGTTCTGTATCCCCTAAATCTAAGAACATCATAAAGTTCTGCATTTGATTGCGAGCTTCACCTAATCCCTGATCTGACTTAGGACAAACATATATTGGATGAACTTTCGAAAACCCACCCCCCAATAGTCGAGCAATCACTTTTAAAGTACTTTTATGAGGGGCCATTTTTTGTTCATAGGGATCTATTGCCCAGACAGCGTTGACGAATTCTTTTTCTTTGATGGTTTGCGGTGTCAGTTCCACGCTAAAATCCTTTTCAATCAGATTTAAATACCAATCGATAAAAGGGCCAAAAATTTCATCTTTTGCCAAAACTCTGCCACTAATTTTGTTATTTGGTCAGTGATGTTTTCGTCAGATCGATTTCCATGCCTTCAGGCAAAAGACTGAAATTTTGTAGTTCTTAGGCCCTCCTTATGAAAAGATATATTCATCTTTAAAACCAAATAAGAGGTGCGAAATGCAAAACTCCTCACCAGATTCTCAAGAATCTAGAATTCTTTGGCTCAACCAAATTCGTGCAACAGATGTCAGCGTGGTCGGTGGTAAGACTGCCTCACTTGGAGAAATGTACAACCGGCTTTCACCAATGGGAATTCGCGTACCCAATGGCTTCGCAATCACTGCGCAAGGCTTTCAAGATCATCTTGAAGCGCACAAACTCACCGCTCCGCTCAAGGAACTCTTCGATGAAATAAATTTAAGCAGCCCGGAAGACATCTCTCAGAAAGCATACTGGGCCAGACAGCTGATACTGACCTCTCCTTTGCCGGCAAAACTAGAGATAGACATTATCAATGCCTATACTAAGCTCAGCCAAGAATTCGGTGAGACTGCGACCGACGTCGCAGTTCGAAGCAGCGCCACCGCCGAGGATCTGCCCAACGCCAGTTTCGCCGGCCAGCAAGAAACCTATCTCAATGTTCGGGGCAAACATCAGCTCATTGAAGCGTGCCGTAAGTGCTTCGCTTCTCTTTACACGGAGCGAGCAATATCTTACAGAAACAAGCTTGGTTTCGATCAATTGAAAGTTCGTCTTTCAATTTGCATTCAAAAAATGATTCGCTCAGATTTAGGAGCTTCTGGTGTGATGTTCACGGTCGACACCGAAACGGGCTTCTCGAATCTTATCTTAATTAGTGCCTCATATGGTTTGGGTGAAAATGTCGTTCAAGGGCTGGTGACGCCGGATGAGTATTGTGTTTTTAAACCGACTCTCGCAGACTCCTTCCGTCCCATCTTGAGGAAAGAACTCGGTAGTAAAGAGACAAAGCTCGTCTATGATACCAATGGCGAAAAGCTCACCAAAAACATTCCGGTCTCTTCTGAGGACCGAGCGAAATTTGCTCTCTCCGACGATGAAATACTAGAGCTCGCACGCTGGGGTCTGCTTGTCGAAGAGCATTATGGTAAAATCCATGGTCGCTGGACGCCGATGGATATTGAATGGGCCCGCGATGGTCAAGATGGCAAGCTCTACCTTTTGCAGGCGCGCCCAGAAACTGTCCAGGCCCGGCGGCAACTTGCAAAAGTGACCGAGAGCCATCTCCAAGAGCAAGGGGCCTTGTTAATTCAGGGTCACAGCGTCGGACACAGAATCGGTCAGGGGCAAGTACGGATTATTCAGCATTTGACAGAACGAGACCAATTAAAGCCCGGCGAAGTCCTAGTTGTCGACAAAACAGATCCGGACTGGGAACCGATCATGAAAAATGCCGCTGCCATCATCACCAATAGCGGCAGTCGCACATGCCATGCCGCTATTATCAGCCGCGAACTTGGCATTCCGGCGATTGTCGGAACAAAGAATGCCACAACGGTCTTGCGTAACGGCCAGGATGTGACAGTCAGTTGTTCGGAGGGGGAAGTTGGCAATGTCTACGAAGGCCTGCTAAAGTTTACCACTGAGGAAATTAACTTATCCCAGCTAAAGCGCCCAAAAACCAAGATCATGCTCAATATCGCAGATCCTTCGAAAGCTATCTCGCTTTCTTTCTTGCCTCAGGACGGAGTGGGTCTTGCGCGAGAAGAATTTATTATCACAAATCACGTCAAAGTTCATCCGCTAGCTCTTGTTCATTACAATGAGCTTAAAGATCTCCGCGCGAAATCCGAAATTGCAAAACTCACTGCTGGATACGCCGACAAAACCCGGTACTTTGTCGATAAACTCGCAGAGGGGATCGCCATGATCACCTCAGCATTTTATCCTAAAGACGTGATCCTCAGACTCAGTGATTTTAAAACAAGTGAGTATGCTCACCTTTTGGGGGGTGAACAATTTGAGCCCCACGAAGACAATCCTATGATTGGATTCCGTGGAGCTTCCCGTTATTACCATCCGCAGTACCAAAAAGGTTTTGCATTAGAATGTGAAGCCGTTAAAAAAGTCCGCGATCAAATGGGGCTTGTTAATTTGAAACTCATGATCCCTTTTTGCCGAACTCCTGAAGAGGGCGAAAAGGTGATCCAAGAAATGGCAAAAAATGGCCTCATCCAAGGCAAAAATGGTCTTGAAGTTTATATGATGTGTGAGGTTCCCAGCAATGTCATTCTCGGCGATTCCTTTGCCGATATCTTTGATGGCTTCTCGATTGGTTCAAATGACCTGACACAGCTCACACTGGGGGTCGACAGAGACTCTCATCTGATATCCCAGCTGTTTGATGAACGAAATGATGCGGCAAGAATGATGGTTGCCTTCGCCATTCGCGCGGCGAAAAGAAACGGCAAAAAAGTGGGGCTCTGCGGGCAGGCCCCTAGCGACTTCCCTGAATATGCAGCGTTTCTCGTTCGCGAAGGTATCGACAGTGTCTCCTTAAATCCGGACGCGGTATTTAAGACTTCAAAAGTTATATTGGAAGAGGAGCAAAAAATGCAAGAAGCCGAATTTAAAGAAAATCCAATGGCTTTACACTAACTTTAGTCATTCACTTTTTTAACCAGCTCCTGCATCGTCTTTAACTGAGTTGAGACAGCCTCTGGGATTTGAGCACCTTTCGTACCGGTAAAAGTCACGGCAATAAGGTCCTGATATTCCGTCAAACACTTTTTGGCAATGGGACTCTTTGGAAACTCAAGCACGCATTGCTTTAAGTAAAGCTCCGGAAAAGAATAAAAGGCGTCATGACTGTAACGTGATTCGCTGAGTGAAAGCCAATAGAGAATATCCGGTTTAAGATGCGTACCGGGATAATTTTGCAGATACTGATGAAGCACGCTGGAAACTTTCAAATAACTTAATTCCCTGTCGGCACTATTAAAGTTAAACTTGCCTGCCAATTCGTCTTTTAAATTAGATTCCGCGTACTTTCTCAACTCTTCTTCATTTGAGCTCTTAAACGCCGGATACTTTTCTTTCTTCAATTTCTCGGCGGCCCCTTTGAGGTCTTTAATTTTTTTACTAAGATGTTCCGGAAGATTTTGATTTTTAGAATCTTCGCTAAGAGCATTTATAAGTCCCGCGAAATCTCTCTTGACACGCACGTAGTAAAACAACTGGCGCAGAACGACCTTTTCCGCATCTTCGGCCGACAAATTGCTCGGGTATGCTTTGATAGCTTTATCATAGGCTTTCATCGCCCCGGAAAAATCACGCACGACAAAAAGAAACTCACCCTCTTCAAACGAATTTGTCAGTGTCTGATTCTTATTAAACTCACTAAAACGTGTGGAACTTCCTGGACCTTGAGTATGACAACTCATGCAAACGCTTAACGTAGATTTAAGAATCAACAGGGAATAAGCCGACTGGCCATTGTCATAGACAGCCTCCGCTTCTCTGAGTTGCTGATTGAGAACATCACTAGAGACCAAGAGTCCCGATCGGCGAATCATGGACTCATGATTCATTTTTTGACTGAGTTCAATCATTCTCTTAAGAGAACCATCAACAACATCATGGTTTTTTGGATCGGTGTATTTCACTTCAGAAACAATATAGGGCTTTAACTTGAACAACTCGATCTGCATTTGATCCATAAGCGGCTTGACTTGCGTAAAAGCAATCGACCCGACTGCAAAGACCACCCAGTAAGGAATTAACTTTTTCATTTTCCCTCCACGCAAGATTTGTTCCTTTTTTTAAACTCCTCCTGGCCATGTTTCAGGGAGCTCTTGAGTAGTTTTAATCGTTGGAATTGAGCGCAGCGCCGAGGTTCTATCGATATACACAAACGCATCGTAACGTTGAGCCATGACCGATGGTACGTAATTTCTGCCATGATTCTCAAAGCGGGGCTCATAAACAACGCCGACAGCGCGATGACCATACCTTCTTTTTCCTAAAATCGAATTCCTAGCTGCGGAATCAAAGGTCATATAAAATCTCTGAGAGTTGATTGTTTTAGAAGCTTTATGACAATAAAACTCAAATGAGGACTCTCGGGCTTCAGGAAGTGACGTCACGGTTTCGGGACTATCCCATGCTGGGCTTGCTAAAACTTCTCCTTGATAACTCCCAAAGCCCACGAGTGCCACTTGATCTTGTCCAAATTTTTCCCGCGCCAGGCCTCCAAGATTTACATAGCCTTCTTCAAGCATACTCGTGGCGTGATAGTCGCCAATGTGACTGTTATGTGCCCAAACGATCGCTTTACGTGGTTGGGGTCCTCGGTGCAAAAGTAAATCCAGCGTTTCAATCATATGCTGGTCGCGCACATTCCAGGAATCGGCTCCGCCGAACACCATCGACCGATAATACTCTTCGGCATTTTTGACGATTCTTGCATTTTGTTGCGCACTGAAGAGGCCCAAATTGCCTTCACCAACATCCGCCAAACGCACTCTTAAAAGTTCTCGCAGGTTTTGAATAACTTCACCGCGAAATCCTTCAGGAAACTTTAGCAGGAATTGGGCATAAGCTTTTTCATTTCTTTCAAAAGGATCAAAACCGGCATAGCGTTTTTGAATAGCCTCAGCCAAAGCTGGTTCTAAATTCTGCTGCGCATAGGCTTTCACATAGTCCATAGACTCAAATAAAGAATAAACATCTAATCCAAAGAAACCGGCCTGAAAACTCTGCATCCACTCAATTAAAGAGGCCGTCTCATTATTGGCCCACATCCACGTCGGCCATCGATGAAACTGTCTCATAATGTTTTGTGCAGATCCCCCCGCACCGGTTCGGATGTATTCATTTAATTTCTGGCAATCCGGCCAATCTCCCTCCACCGCGATAAAATCAAAGCCGTGATCACGGATCAGTTTTTCGGAAATCATACGACGAACACTGTAAAACTCGGCACTTCCATGGGTGGCTTCTCCGAGCATCACGACCTTGGCCTTTGCAATCTGCTGAATCAGATTGTTCCAAGCCCCCTCACTCTTTATAGGCTGAGCAAGACTTTGAATCTCACGAACCACACCTTCCACTGGATTTAACGTTACTTTGGGCTGTGGCGAAAACTGTTCCAGCCAATCTAGCGAATACTCAACAACTTCCTCTAAAGTGCCCGGCTCTTCAAATAAATGAGTCGCGCGCGGCACCAATACAAGTTTCACATTTTTAAGTCTTTCCGCCGCGGACTGATTTAATGGAATCACTTGGCTGTCTTCCGCACCGACAATTAAGAGCGTCGGGGCTTTGACCTGTGAAAGATAGGTCCTGGCCAAATCCGGCCGCCCGCCTCGGCTGATGACAGCAAAGATCTCGCGCGGACTTTTTGCGGTGGCCCCCAGAGCGGCTGCAGCTCCCGTACTTGCACCAAAATAGGCGATAGGAACATCAAACGACGGCAGGTAAGGCATCATGGTGTCCGTCGCCTTCAAAACTCTTTGCACTAAAAGATCTATATCAAACACATTTTTTCGATCACTCGCTTCCTTTTCCGTCAACAGATCTGCAAGCAAGGTCCCATAACCTGCCTTATTCAGCTCTTGAGCCACATATTTATTTCGCGGGCTCTGCCGGCTACTGCCGCTGCCATGAGCAAAAACCACAACACCCTTCATCTCCTCGACAAGTTGCAAGTCCGCCTTGAGCTCGGCATCTCCGTCCCTAAAAACCATTTCTCGGTAAAATGGCTCTTCTTGCTCCTGCGAAGCAGATTGAATCAGTTTCTTTACTTCTTCATTAGCAACTTGCTTGAAATCAGAATAGTAGTCACTGACGGCGTAAAACGGTGACGGCGTTAACAAGCAAATGAGTTCATCGGCAATTTTAGAGAGCTCTTTGACGGTCTCTTTAGGAGCCACGGGGGTGGCCACGATGATCTTTTTTGGCTTACGCAATAAAAGTAAATCCATCGCGGCCTTTAAAGTAGTCCCCGTCGCAATTCCGTCATCGACGATGATCACCGTTCGCCCTTCCACAGAGACGGCCGACTTCATTCCACGAAACTCGCGAATTTGCTCCCGAAGTTCTTCCTTCTTCTTTTCAACCAAAGGTTTCAAAGACGATTTCAAAATTCCCAATCGCTTCATCAGAGACTCGTCATACCGAGGCCGTCCATCCTCGCTCACCGCCCCGATGGCTACTTCGGGATAGTCAGGAGTTCCAATTTTTTTAACCATTAGCAGATCTAAATCAGTTTCCAGACCTTGAGCAACCTCAAAGGCCACCGGGACTCCTCCGCGCGGAATCGCTAGAATCAGAGGATGATCCTTCTTAAAAGAATTTAACCTCTCAGCCAGAGCGAGCCCAGCCTCCTTACGATTTTTAAATTGAGTCAAAGAAGCCTCCTTAACTTAGAAAAATGCATCTCGATGTTTTGATAAATCCTAAGAAAAGCGTTGGATAGTACTGCGTTCTTCCAATGAAAATTTACGGAAGAAATAAAACTAAAAAAAGTAAGATGGAGCCCATCTATGCCACTTGAAATTGCGTTTCTTTTAGCAATTTTCACGGCGGCGACTTGCAGACAAAATAGAAATTAATATGATCTTCTTCAAAAAGGAAACTCATGCATCCCTTGATGAAAACCATGGTTTTAGAAGAACAAGCCGTTATTGAACAAAAGCCGCTGGCTCTAAAGCTTCTTCCTCGGCCTTCGCCGGGCCCTGAGGAGGTTCTTATTCGAGTCTCTTGCTGTGCCATTTGCCGTACAGATTTACATATTATCGAAGGCGACCTCCCCCTAAAAAAAATGGCGATCATACCGGGACATCAGGCGATTGGAACTATTGAAGCTTTAGGAACTCACGTAACCGGACTCCGCTTCGGTCAAAAAGTTGGCGCCGCATGGCTTGGATATACCTGCGGCAATTGCCCCTACTGTGCTGTCGGCAAAGAGAATCTCTGTGTATCGCCAAAATTTACGGGATATGACTTCGATGGTGGTTATGCCGAATACATGGTGGCTCATCAAAGTTTTATCTATCCCCTAGTCGAAAACACAAATGACATTCTCACGGCTCCCTTACTCTGCGCCGGAATTATCGGATATCGGGCTCTAAAACGAAGTAACTTCAAGCCAGGTGATCATCTGGGGATTTTCGGATTTGGTTCTTCCGCACATATTACCGCCCAAATCGTTCTTCATGAAAAAGGAAAAATATCCGTCGTAACTCGAGGCGAAGAACACCAAAAACATGCGCGTGATATGGGAGCCTTTTGGAGTAGCGGCTCCACCGAAGGAATCCCCGAAGAAACCGACGCGGCTATTCTCTTTGCTCCTGCCGGCGAACTCGTACCAAATGCACTGAGCACATTAAAACGTGGCGGTACCTTAGCTATTGCCGGGATTCATTTGAGCGATATACCAACACTGAATTATGAAAAACACCTATTTTATGAAAAAGACCTTCGCTCCGTGACGGCAAATACTCGAGAGGACGGAAAAGAATTGCTTAAAAAGCACAGTGAAATGAATCTTCAACCTGAAGTGACTGTTTATAGTCTCGAAGATGCCAACAAAGCCCTTTTGGATCTAAAGAACGATAAAATCAAAGGCACAGGGGTCCTGCAAATCACATCTCAGCACTCATAGAAGACTCGCGGTGTCTTTCTGTTTCGTGGAGAATGACACAGTAAAAAACAACGACTCCTGCTACGCCACACACCAAGGTTAAATTGCAAATGCTCAGAAATAAATTCGACTTAAAAAGAAGAGCAAACAGGAAGATCATTTAGCAATGGGTCTTACCGAATCAGAAATTACGATATTTAAATCTGCACGGCCTCACGATGGACTTGGCGAAGAGGAGGCCGCCCAAGCCGCTAAGGAGTTTGGCGCCAACGAATTTTCCGAAACACCCAAGTTCGAGCTTGCGCGCGAATTTATTCGCCTCTTTCTAAGCCCCTTGGTTCTGATTCTTATCATTGCAAGCATCATCTCCGCGGCTCTTCACCAACCCGTCGATGCCACAATCATCCTCCTTATGGTCGTAATAGGTATTGTGATCAATTTCATTCAAACTTATCGTTCGCAAAGAGCGATTAAAGATCTTAAAAAAAGTGTCGCCCCCACGGCCACAGTCATCAGGAACGCCCAAAAGCGAGAAATCCACAGAAGCGAACTCGTTCCCGGCGATATCATCGAGCTCTCGGTGGGGGATCTCATTCCCGCCGACGCAGGTATTTTAAGCTCTTGCGATTTTCATGTGCAAGAAGCCCTTCTGACCGGCGAATCTTTTCCGGTGGAAAAAAATGTTTCAAATACCGAAGAGCCGACAGTCATCTATTTTGGCAGTTCGGTAGTGAATGGCACAGCAACCGCCGTGGTCCTATCCACGGGGCTGCGAACTAAGTTCGGGCATATTGCCGAACGTCTGACAGCTCCGCCGCCCGAGACTGAGTTTGACCGTGGCGTACGTACTTTTGGCTACCTCATCCTCAAGACGATTATTGCCTTAACCCTTTTTGTATTCGTCGCCAATGCATTAAAACAACATGAAATTCTTGAGTCTCTTCTTTTCGCTGTCGCTCTCGCCGTGGGGCTGACACCTGAGTTCCTTCCGGTCATTTCGGCAGTCACCCTGACCCGCGGGGCCTTACAACTCGCAAGCTCCAAGGTGATTGTAAAGCACCTCTCCGCTTTACAAAATTTCGGCAGTATTGACATCCTTTGCAGTGACAAGACCGGGACGATCACTTCTGGTATCATGAGCCTTGACCAAGTTTTAAACCCCAGAGGACTTCCGACAGAAGATGTATTTCGTTTAGCATATATCAATAGTTTTTATGAAAGTGGCATTCATAGTCCGCTGGATCAATGCCTTTTAAAAGCAAAAGAAGTCAATCTCGATAATATCAAAAAAATTTACGAAATCCCTTTTGATTTTGAAAGACGTAGAGCTTCCGTCATTGTCGAACAAGATAAAGACCTTTCTCTGATTCTTAAAGGCGCTCCGGAAAGCGTTTTAAAAGTCTGTGAATTTTACACCAGCGAAGCAGGAGAAAAAGCTCTCACCACAGAAGACCGAGCTGAGATCACAGCCGTCTTTAATAGCCTGCATGAAAAAGGCTTACGCACTCTGGCTGTAGCATCTAAAAAAATAGATTCAAAAACCACGGTATTTTCCCGGGAAGAAGAACAAGACCTCGTGTTTAATGGGTTTATCACTTTCTCAGACCCTCTTCTGCCTGGCATCGTGCAAGCCATTCGGAAGCTTGAAGAAGATGGGGTTCAAATAAAAATACTGACGGGAGATAACGAACTCGTCGCGAAGTATCTCTGCGAACAGATTGGCTTAAATACCAAGAATTTTATTCTTGGGGATCAATTGGATGCTTTAGATGATTTGAGTCTTGCCGAGACCGCCGAAAACACCGCTTTATTCGCGCGTGTTTCTCCCGTTCAAAAGCACCGCATTTTATCATCTCTGAAATCGAAAAAGCACGTGGTTGGATTTATGGGAGACGGAGTTAACGATGCTCCCTCACTTCACACTGCGGATATTGGCATCTCATTTTCTACTGCGGCCGACGTAGCCAAAGACTCTTCGGACATTATTTTACTCGAAAGAAATTTAGAAGTGCTACACAAAGGCATTATTCAGGGCCGAATGGCCTTTGGAAATATGATGAAGTACCTGCTGATGGGCACAAGCTCCAACTTTGGCAATATGTTTAGCATGGCTGCGGCCTCGGTTATTTTACCGTTTTTACCTATGCTGCCGGCGCAGATTATTCTTAATAATTTTCTTTATGACCTCGCCCAGATCTCTATTCCCACAGACCGCGTTGACGAGACTTTTACGATTAAGCCAAGGCGCTGGGATATCTCGCTGATTCGAAATTTTATGCTATTTATCGGACCGCTCAGTTCGATTTTTGACTTTATCACATTTTTTATACTTCTAAGAATCCTTCACGCTTCCGCAGAGCTCTTTCATACAGCTTGGTTTTTAGAATCTCTCGCGACACAAACCCTTGTTATTTTCAGTATACGAACCGCAGGAAGCGCTTTTCGAAGTCGCCCAAGCCTTTTATTAACTGTCACAATCCTCTGTATTGTTTTTATCGCCTTCATGATCCCTTACTCTCCGCTAGCGACAGATTTAGGTTTTGTTCCAATCTCAGGGGAATTAATTTTATTGATTTTGATCGTAACGACTATCTATCTTTTCCTGGTCGAAGCCGTAAAGCGTAAGCTCATGCGAAAATTCATGCCCAGTTAAATAGGCCCCGTAAATCTCTGCAAAGGATCATGAGACTTCTATAACCACAGTCTTTTTATAAAGCTCTTCTATCTGCGAGGCCGATCCCAAAGTCGTTCCCTCTTCGCTCAAGGTGGCAGCGGCGGCGGCAAGCCCCCATCGCAATATATCTGAAGCAGATGAGTTGCCTTTGAAAAGCTGAGCCACCATGGCACCAACCATCGAATCCCCGGCACCGACCGTGGATCTTATTTTCACTCGCGGAATCCGGCCAAAAAAACAACCGGAGGACGTCACCAAAAGAGCTCCGCCCTCGACAGAAGAAACGCAGACATAAGACACGCTCTGCAAAAGCTGAAGAGCTTTCTTTTTTACTGCGGAGAGAGTCCGCACCCGACTTTGAGTCATTAACTGAAACTCTTCTAGATTGGGCTTTATCAACAAAAGCTTATGTTTTGTCAGATGCCGAAGAATCGCCCCCGGGCAGTCGATAACCACACTTGCATTTTTCTTTTGCGCAATCGAAATGAATCCTGTGAGATCTCGAACCGAAAAATTTGGAGGTAGGGATCCGCCGATGACGAGTATTCCCATGTGATGCTGACTTCGTACAAATCTTGAAAGCTGATCCTTTTCCCGAGGCTCAATTCTGGGGCCTGAAAAACTTAAGCGGGTCTGCTGATGATGATGCCGGCTAGAAATCGTTACATTGGTCCGCGTGGGTTCTTTGATCGCTATAAAGTGCTGACGAATATTTTCTTTTTTTAGAAGACTCGCGACTTCATATCCCGCGGCACCGCCCAAAAAACCAGAAGCAACAACCGGAACTTTGAGACGGCACAAAATACGGGCGACATTGATAGCATTGCCACCAGGTGCATGGGCCTCATCCTGAACATAGGTTTTCTCGTTGGGAATAATACGATCCACAAATCCACTAATATCTAGCGAAGGATTGGGCGTGATCGTGAGAACGGCATTCTTCATAGCCCGACAATACCACTTTATTTTGACCAGCATTTACGATTTATAAGAGAAAAAGAACTTCGCTGTTTTTTTCTGTATTTGGGATTTTCTTTAGAAAATACTTCGGCAACGCCGAATTAAACAACGGGCAGTATATTGAGGGAGGAATTTTGGTCACGCTCGTAAAGACGCTGATGACTCTTCGTGGAGTCAATCAAACAGAGCTATCCAAGCAAACTGGTGTATCAGTCACCGCAATTTCGAGGTTTTTAAATAACTCATCGGAACTGCGCTCTGAAGCCATGCTCAACATCCTCTCCTCTCTTGGCGCGGATGTGACGTCAGTTGTGAAAAAGGAAATCAGTAAAGCACTTGGAGATGAAGACGATCTTTCCATTGGCGAGGACATTCGTTTCCTGCTGGAGCAGACTGCACCGATCACTAGAAAGACCATCACTGATACGTTGATTGCGAATTTTAGAAACGACAAGAATCCCGATACGAAAAACAGAATTAAACGACTCAGAAAATATCGTGATTCAATTAAAACAGTAAGGAGGCAGCCTTGCTAGACACTAAGACAAATAACCATACAGAGCCGACACTGGCTTCTGGGGCCGCATTAAGCCCCATTAGTTATGCTGACGCTCTTGAAAACTATCGGAAGAACACAGATTGGTGGGTTGTATTTGCAGCCTTCGACCTTCCCGACTTCCAACCGTCACCTCTTTGGGTTTCTCAACGAGTTAAACTGCCTGTTGACGTTGTTGTAGAAGCCATGGAAGGACTTGCCGTCCTGGGTTATCTCAGAAAAGAAAACGGCGCCTTCTACTCCATCAAAGGTAAAGATTTTGTTAAATTCAACGTCACGAGCCAGAAAAAGACTGAAGTGATTGAAGAACATTCTTTGATCTCTCACCAAATCATAAATCAGCTTACAGAAGACGCTTTAATGGCAGTTGATCACAGATGTTTCGCATCAAATGTTGAAATATTGAAGGAACTTTACTCTGATGTCGCCAAGGCCTTCGAGAAGGCCTACCAAGCTTCGACAGAAGCCAAAAACAAGGATCGTATTTTTAAAATGACTTTTACAGCCGTTGACGTACTCCAAGGGAGGGATCAATAAATGAAATCTCTAGTCACTCTACTTATCACAGTATTTGCATCCGCAGCTTTCGCCGGAGGATCTGGCGGCGGCGGCGTTATGATGAACAACTTCATGGTTCGCCCAGACAGAACGTTTGAGCTTGGCGGAGCTGGTGGCGGCGGTGGCGTTCGCCCAGGAATGCAAACCATGGCAGCAAAACAGCCTGAAATCGTATACAGTATTCGACAATCCGAAGAATCAGTGATTTTTGCACACGCTCAACTCATCAATAATAAATGGCAAATTGAACGGTTTTCTTTACCAAAAACTGAATTTACGATGAATGAAGAATTCGAATCGGCTTTGAAATTATCTCAACAAACTAAACAATGGATTGAGATTAAGTAAATGGCAATTCAGATTCCGCGCCCTAAGACTACAGTTCTTCCAGAGTTAAAAGCTGGTGCCTTTACATGCCCTCACTGCAACGTAATGGCACAAATGCATTGGCTGCATACAGAAGCGAATGGTGAAGGGCGCTTTAAACAACGAATCAGACTGTCCACTTGCCAAACCTGCCAAAATACGTCTGTATGGTTAGTCCGTTCCGAGTTCATCAACGAAGAAACCGTATTGATCGGCGAAATTGTCTACCCTAATCCCGTAAAACACTTTCCACATGATAATTTACCGGACGACGTAAAAAAGACTTCGTGGAAGCAGCGAGTTTGATCGCAATATCCCCCAGAGCGTCTGCGGCCTTACTACGATTGGCTTTGGAGAAATTGCTCGCACATGCAGGATCTAAAGAAGCTAACCTTAACGACACAATTAAAGCGTTTGTGTCTAAGGGCCTGCCCAAAGAAGTTCAACAGGCCCTAGATATCGTTAGAGTTACGGGAAATAGCGCTGTTCATCCTGGAAAAATGGATGACGCCGATGTTGCTGAAATCTCCATTAGTCTATTTGAACTAATTAACTTCCTTTGCGAGGAACTGATCGCCCGCCAGCAAAGACTGAACAACTTGTACAACAAACTTCCGAGCAGTATCTTAGCGCAAATTTCACGCAGAGACGGCCATACAATAGGCTCTAATCAAGAAATGGCATAAAATGGAAATCGAAAGTATATCTAAAACAGCGGAGGCAGTTAAAAGCGCTTCAGAATTTGGCACAGAGGCTATCAAATTTGTTCGTGTGCTTACCGATGAGCCGACAAAGGAACTTGCGGGCATTTTAACAGACAAGCTAAAGTTCTATAGGTGGAAAAATCAGCAGAAAATGCTTTTAAAAGCAGCCGCGTTCATGGAAGAAAAAGGTCTAGATGTCCCATCAAGATATCTCCCAATTAAAGAACTTGTTCCTCTGTTAGAATACTCATCACTTGAAGACGACGAATATCTGCAAACTCTCTGGGCGGCATTACTAGCGAATTCGGCCGACACAGAAACAACAAATTCCAACAATCTGATGTTCATTGAAATCCTCAAAAATCTTTCCAAATTGGAAGCACAAATTTTAATGACGGTTTTTTCAATTCCAAACTGCGTAAATGAAAATGGAATGATTATTACATCTGACCTACCAAATAGTGCCACGATGATGAGTCCACTACCTAACGCAAGACTTGAGCCCGGCCCAAGCGAAGAAGTAAAGATGGCGTTGGCAAATTTAGACCGCCTAGGATGTATTTATATTGTTGAAACAATTGGAGGTGACCAGAGATTTGAGACTATCAAAGCCCGTGAACTCGGTCGCCAACTTGTTAAAGCCTGCACTATCATTGAAATGGCTGATTCCGTAGAACGATCTTAATTGGCTTTATTAAGATTGTTTTCTCAGCACCTCTTCAGCCTGGAGAACAAGGTCTTCCTTACTTTTTACCTCTACCTGCAGATCACTTTTTTCTTGTGACAATGCCGACATAGTTTTTACTAAATCGTTCTTTTCCAGATTAGCTTTTTCGATATAGGACTCAACATATAGTTTCTGTGTGGAGTAACTACTTTTCTTCGCGATGAGATCATCCCGGCTTCTCAAAAAATCAAACAATCGAAGTGTAATCAAAAGCCAAATCAGTTTTCTATAATTCAATTCAATAGTCTGCGATTGATTTAACAGTTCAATCAATCCTCTTCTCTCCTCGTGGCTCTTTAAAAGAAGCGCTTCAAGCAAAATAACTTGGTCTTGAGATTTTTTAAGTTCATATGCCAATACTGCTTCACGCTTCTTCGACTCAACAAGTTCATCCTGCAAGATTTTTAGCTTGCCTTGAAGGTCGGCTATCTTCTTATCTTTCTTGTGAGCAACAACGGCACCGCCACCACCAGCCCCACCCAGCAGGGACAACAACGCGATGATCCCAACAGTGACTGGCTCCATATTATCTAGCCCTCCCATTAGCAATCAACTTTTGCGCCTCATTACTTAATAGCACATCTTCATCTACTAAGGATTCAATGCGGGAGCTCAAATCTTTCTGTCGACTAAGAACTGAATTTTCAAACTCATTGACCAAAGAGCCATAAGACAAGACAACCTCTTGATTCCTTTCGATAATCTTGAGGCAATGCTCTAATTGCTTACTATCGGTCATCTGATTTTTTAAAAGGTGAAATAAAGCATTTGATGCAAGACCAACTGATGGCCAGTTAGCGCTTGCAATAGATTTTGGCGACAATGACAGTCCACCGAACACACAAAAACTATGCGAAAAAAATCGAACTGCCGATTCTCTCGTGGAATTTCTTTGTTTCGAATCACAGCCCTTTGTGTGAACAGAGAGATAAAGCTTAATTAGTCCCTCTACTAACATTGAGCCAGCAATATCACGTCCCTTAATGGTCAAGTATTTCTGATAAACCTCCTTATCAGGAAGACCATTTTTTTCAAAATAATCTCTAAAATAACTACTCCCGGGAAGGGGCATGCCCTCCTTTGAAAAGGAATCCATGAATAGATGAGACAGCCAAGCGGCCAATCCTTTCATAGGACTGCCGTAATGTTCAGCATTAAGGTTGAAAACTTCTTGGGGGTTAAGTATATCATGACCAAATCTCAGCCGATGCAAATATCCTCTGACGGAGTCCACAGGAGCGTTGCCGTGCCCAAAGTACTCACTTTGATGTGCTTTCTTATGAAGATGAACACCCGGCTTCGCCAGGGCAATAGAACTCAACGCACCTGCCGATCCAATTAAGACAGAAAGTACTAGATCGTCTACCCCGAAATCTGCCGAAGTAAGATTTTGAGTGGTTGGAGGTAGGGATTCTAAATCAACCCCTCTCAATAAATCAGACCAGGCCTCTTGCGAATTGAAATCAATTTTCTCCATTCTATGATTTTACGAAAGTCAGTCCAATCCTTATACAAAAATCACTAGGCCCTTTTCAAACTGAGATCCAAGTTAGCAATGGGATCTCATTTTGAGAAAGCTTTCGTTAATAATAGTAAGCCAACCATTTCTCCCAATGGCGAACGAACAATAGTCCTCTCACACCATCACTATGGTGCGCAGCATATAAACAAATAACTAATCAGGATGAGGGCTTGCCGTACAGCAGGCCTTTTCTTATGCTAAACATCTAGATTTTAAAGAGAATACCCAAGTTAACCACGGAGGGCCCTTGGGAGCAGAAACACAGCCTGTGAACACATCTATCCCTATTGTTGGTAACCTTGTCGAAGTTCGCCAAAGACGCTATCTCGTGGAAGCCGTTAAGACGAGCGCAAAGACAAAACTCACCACTCTTACCCTCGCCTGCATCGATGATGACGACCAAGGGAAGAAATTAGAAGTATTTTGGGAAAAAGAGCTCGATAGAAAAATTATCGAAGCAGACAACTGGGATAAAATCGCCGAAAAAGGATTCGATCCGCCAGAGAAGTTCGCAGCATATCTCAATACCATTCGCTGGAATTGTGTAACGGCGACAAATTCTAAACTTTTCCAAGCACCGTTTCGAGCTGGTATTAAAATTGAAACTTACCAACTTGAACCTCTCCGCCGTGCTCTGCAAATGCCACGAGTGAACTTGTTCATCGCCGATGACGTGGGGCTCGGAAAGACTATCGAAGCCGGCCTGATCATTCGTGAGCTTCTTTTACGAAGAAAAGTAAACTACGTAGTTGTGGCGGCACCTCCATCAATGATTCCACAGTGGAAGTCAGAGCTAGAAAATCGCTTCGGATTGTCATTTCAAATTATTGATCGAGAGTTTATCAGGGACCTACGAAAAGAGCGTGGTTACGCCATCAACCCTTGGTCAACAAACACTCGCTTCCTGATTTCACAAAAACTTTTAATTGATGAATCATACATGTCGGGACTTCGCGATCTATTAGCCTCAGAACGAATGGGCTCACTATTTATCATGGATGAAGCCCACCACGCAGCCCCAGCAAGTGGTGTTAAGTTTGCAGTCGACTCAGAGCTAACAAAAGCTACTCGCGAACTTGCATGGCTATTTGAGCATCGAATCTTCCTATCCGCTACTCCACACAACGGTCATAGCAATAGTTTCTCTGCTCTATTAGAAATTCTTGACCCACATCGCTTCACACGGGGAATTCCGGTGAATCCAAAACTCCGTCAAGAAGTCATGATTAGAAGGCTTAAGGATGATTTGCGAAGTGTCGTAGGCGGATTGCCAGTACGTGAAGTTATTCAAGTCGATATTGCAGATACTGGGAGCGAAGTTCCAGAGATCAAACTTTTCGAACTCTTAAACAAATACATTGAGTTACGAGAACGACGTCTTAAAGCATCCCGCAAGTCTATTCAAAATGCATCAACCCTGGTGATGTCGAATCTTCAACAAAGACTTCTGTCTTCCGTGGAAGCTTTCTACCGAACACTTAGGGTCCACAAAAAAACGGTAATCAGCTCATTAGAGCAACAACTAAAAGAAGTCGAAACTGAAGACACACAACAAACTCTTGAGCTCCTTGAGCAGGGAGTCGGCGCTGATGATGATAGAGCTCTTTCCGATGAAGAGACCTTGGCACTTGAGTCAGATGCTCAAACTATAAGTGCTTCAAAAATTGGCCTTGGACCCAAAGAAGGCATTGAGCAAGAAATTAGACTTCTTGAAGATATGGAAACCCTTGCGAACAAATCGCGCGGGCTACCTGATCAAAAAATCCTCAAGCTGCTTGAGTGGATTAAAGAACATCAATGCCCTGAACTCGGGGACTCAAAATCCAAGAATAAAAAATGGACAGATAAAAGAGTTATTATCTTTACCGAATGGGAAGATACCAAGAGATACATCAAAGAACAGTTACAGTCCGCTATTGAAGACACGGATCAAGCCGACAAGAGAATAGAGGTTTATCAAGGATCTACTTCAATTGAAAAGCGTGAACTTATTAAAAAAAGATTTAATGCTGATCCTGAAAAAGAGCCTCTTAGAATCCTAATATGTACCGATGCAGCAAGAGAAGGTCTCAATCTTCAAAAATATTGCTATAATCTTTTCCACTTTGACGTCCCTTGGAATCCAAGTCGTATGGAACAGCGAAACGGTCGTATCGACAGAAAACTTCAAGAGTCAGAAGCTGTTTTTTGCTACTACTTCTTCTACCAAGCTAGACCGGAAGACCGCATCTTAGAGGTCCTAATTAACAAAACCAAACTCATCAGGGAGCAACTTGGAAGCCTAGCTGAAGTTATTGAAGATCGTCTAGCTCAAGATCTCAAAGGATCAATCATCAGAAGAAAGACCATTGACGATCTTTACCAAAAGATCAGCGACTCTCAACTTGATGAAGAACGAAAGAAAACATACAAAGCAGAATATTTGGACGAAGATGACCGAAAGGATTTAATCTCCAAAAATATTCAAGATCTTCGAAAGCAGCTGGATTCTTCAATGGATTGGCTCGGATTCTCCAAGGATCAGTTCCGTCAAGCTGTCGAAGTTGGACTTGATGTAATTAAAGCACCAAAACTGAAAAAGACAGAAATCCGCGACCATGAAGCCTATCTGATCGAGACATCCGAGGACAGCCTTACCAAAAAAACAAGCTGGCTGGAGACCATCGATCAATTGCGAGAGCCTATGGCAAACGAACGATCCGTTGGTGAATGGAGACGATCAGCTCCAATCCGCCCAATCGTATTTGAAGACATCGGCGTGATGGATGACTCTGTCGTCCATTTGCATCTTGAACACAAATTATCTCAAAGACTTCTTGGGCGCTTACTTACACAAGGCTTTGCACATGACGATCTGTCCAGATCTTGCTTTGCCAGCTCTGAAGACGCAGTTCCAAAAGTAGTCCTTATTGGACGAATTGCCCTTTACGGCGACCGTGCGACCCGTCTCCATGAAGAAATAGTTAGTGTTTCTTCTGAATGGATTGAAGCGAAGGTTCGCAAAGGAAAAAAGCTTAAGGTTGAAGCAGAAGCTGCAAGCACAAAAACCAAAGATTCTCTATTCAAAGCAATCTCGAAGAAAAAACATTCCATCAACAAAAAGGTAGTGGAAACCCTTCAAGATGGCCTTAACGCTGACATCGACGACTTAAAAGAGCCTCTCTTGAAAAAGGCGCACAAGCACACTGAAAAGGCTTATGCCGATCTTGAGAAAAGGGCCCAAGAGGAATCTGACAATCTTAAAGCAATTATAGAAAGACAGATCGAAGCTGTTCAAAAGTTCCAACAAAAGCTTTCAAACAAGGATTATGCTGGAACTCCATATCTTCCAACCTTCGAAGAGCAACTTGAGGCGAAGGAGAAAGAACAGCTAGAAGCAAACAAGAGATATTGGGCCTCCCGATTGCAAGCACTAAAACAAGAGCTATCGGACGAACCTAAAAAAGTTAAAGAATCATACTCAGTACGCGCCACCCGTTTTGAACCCGTTGGCATTGTGTATTTGTGGCCGGAGACGAACTAGATGAGTGAGAACTACGTATTAAAAGAACACCGTGAATGGATAACATCCTTGCAACCAGTGGGCCTGGTTGTATCAGCAAATGCCCTAGAGCACGCACAGTTACGACTTCAAAAGGATGTCTTTGAGGCGCAAGAAACTTTTAAGTCTCTCTTAGATCCCAAAGGTCAGCTATTACCCCTTCGCGTCGTTAATCTTTTTACTCGTTTCCTAGGTTGGCGCCAAGAGGATTTGGCTTCAGGCGATGACATTAGAGATCTCCAGGCGTACTTGCCAGAACGGGAAACGCTCTTAAAGCCAGACCATGCAGTTAGGAATATCGATACGGGTGAATTTGACATCTTAGTTAAATATGTCGATAGCCTTCAGTTTGATGCAAATGAAGAAGTGACCGGACGAGCATGGGACGCATCTCCCCACACCAAATTTGAAAGACTACTTCGCGAAAAAAATATTTCGCTTGGTATTCTTATCAATAACAACTTTTTACGAATTGTGTACTCTCCAAAAGGCGAAACTTCAGGTTATATGACATTCCCCTTCGCATTTATGCGAGAGGTTCAGGGAAGACCAATTCTTGCTGGATTGAAGCTATTGCTTGGCGAAGATCGCCTATTTAAGGGTGATCCAAAACAGCGACTTCAATATCTTTTAACGGAGAGTCGAAAATTTCAAAACGATGTATCTACGAAGCTATCGCAGCAGGTGTTGGCAGCATTGTATGAATTGATTCGCGGATTCCAAGCAGCGCATGAAGAAACAAAGGGGAAATTACTTAAAAATGTTCTAAAAGAAGATAAGAATGAAGTCTACCATGGCCTGTTAACTGTTTTACTTAGAACAGTTTTCACTCTTTACGCAGAAGATCGCGATCTTATTTCTTCAGACCCAGTTTTCCTAAACAACTATTCTATCAATGGATTATTCACGAAACTCCGTGAAGACTTCAGTAAGCACCACGACAGCATGGATCTTAGATATGGGGCATGGGCACACCTGCTTTCTCTATACCGATTGATTTATGACGGAATCGAATTGGAAACTGATTCTATTCCGGGCCGAAAGGGCCATCTTTTCGATCCAGACAGGTTCCCTTTCCTTGAAGGTAGAACGACTGAGAGTCCTCACTTCAATCCACCCAAAATATCTGATGGAGTTGTTTGGAGAGTACTTTCAAACTTAATGACCTTAGATGGCGAACGAATTTCTTATCGCGCCCTCGACGTAGAGCAGATTGGCTCAGTTTATGAAACTGTAATGGGCTTCCAACTAGAAATTGCCACAGGGCCATCAATCGCTATCAAACCCGCAAAGAGCCATGGTGCACCTGTTGTAGTAAATCTAAATGAAATCCTACATGTAACTCCTGCCAAAAGGACGGCTAAACTAAAAGAACTCACAGACAATAAGTTTGAAGGCCGAATTGGTGATGCCATTAAATCTGCGACCAATTGTGACGAACTTGTATCGGCACTGGGCACAAAGGTTGCTGATTGGGCAACCAGAACTGTTGTTGAAAAAGGCGCAATGATTCTCCAGCCAAGCGATGCACGCCGTAGATCGGGATCTCACTATACACCGCGATCACTAACTGCACCTATTGTAACCAAAGCATTAGGACCAACACTTGACCGACTTGGAAAGAATCCAACACCGGAGCAGATTCTTGCATTGAAAGTTTGCGATCCCGCGATGGGTTCTGGCGCTTTTCTAGTTGAGGCTTGCCGTCAACTCAGCGAGATCCTCGTAAAGTCTTGGGCCATTCATACCCCAAATATTCGCAATAAAATTCCGCTTGATGAGGATGAACTTTTATATGCACGCCGAATGATTGCTCAACGATGCCTTTATGGCGTTGATAAAAATCCAATGGCAGTAAACCTCGCAAAGTTATCATTATGGCTTGCGACGTTTGCCAAACAGCATGAGTTTACGTTTTTAGATCATTGTCTGAAGTGCGGAGATTCTTTAGTTGGTTTAAGTATTTCTCAAATTCTTGCTATTACATGGGAAAGTGGACCTAACCCCTCATTGCCCCATGCCTCAATTGCACAACGACTGAATCGGGTGCGTGAAATACGGAGCCTTATATCAACCTCCGCAGATAATACACCGGTTGAACAGCTACATGCTCTTAAATTGGAGGAAGATGTTTTACTCAATGACCTTCGATGTATTGGCGATGCGGTTATTTATACATTTTTTGCCAAAGACAAACTAAAATCTCGCAAAGAAGAGCTCGCAAGAATTCAGATAGTAATTGAAGCTTGGTTTGCATCAGGTATTCCATTTACACATTTCAAAGGTCTAGATCACGAAATTTCTTGGTTAAGGAATACTCAAAACCTTAAACCATTCCACTGGGAATGTGAGTTCCCGGAGGTCTTTCAAAACCCATCTAATAGTTCAGAATTTGGATTTGATATTTTTGTGGGCAACCCTCCTTTTGCTGGGCGGTCAACAATTTCAATCGCAAACGGAGAGGGCTTTATTGATTGGCTTAAGTGCATTCATGTAGATAGCCATGGTAATTCTGATTTAGTTGCTCATTTTTTTAGAAGAGCATTTAATCTTCTAAACGGGAGTGGCTGTTTAGGATTTATTGCAACCAATACTATTGCTCAAGGCGATACCAGGGAAAGCGGGCTCGGATGGATCTGTCAAAACAATGGAACGATATATTGTGCAATCAAGCGACTTAGATGGCCAGGACAAGCCGCTGTAGTAGTCAGTGTTGTTTGGTTAAGTAAATCAAATTTGATCAATTCTAAATTTATAGACAATCGGCAAGTTGAAAATATTACTGCTTTTCTGTTCTCGGGACAAATTCATTCCAGCCCCGTCCAACTTTTGAGAAACCAGGGAACGAGCTTCCAAGGATGCGTAGTTGTCGGTACCGGTTTCACGTTTGCAGAAGATAGCGGAAATAAAAGCTCAACGTCCTTTGATCAAATGCATCGAATAATCGAGAAGGATAAAAGAAACAATGAGTGTATCTTTCCGTATATTGGCGGAGAGGACGTCAATACTAGTCCGAAACACGAAAATTCAAGATATATAATTAATTTTGGCGAAATGAGCGAGAGTGACGCTCGTCAAAAGTATCCAGATTTAATCTCTATCGTCGAAGAAAAAGTACGTCCAGAAAGAGAAAAGGATGGAAAGAGACTAAGCCCTGACCAAGCGAAGAGAGCCGAAAAATGGTGGCAGTTTGCCAGAACTGCAATTGATCTATACTCCTCTATAAAAAAACAAAATCTAACCAGAGTTATCGTCACCTCACAAGTTAGTAAACATAGAATGTTTACATTTCTACCATCCGATTGGGTTTTCGATCAACGTTTGATAGTTATAACTCAGCAGAAGTTTTGTTACTTCGCTACCCTTCAATCTACTGTTCATGAAGTTTGGGCTCGTTTCTTCGGATCAACCATGAAGGACGACTTAAGCTATACTCCAACTGACTGCTTTGAAACATTTCCATTTCCACAATATTTTGAACAAAACACAATGCTGGAGGAAATCGGGCGCGAATACTTTGAGTTCCGCCGCGATCTAATGATTAAAAGCAATGAGGGAATGACAAAAATATATAATCGTTTTCATGACTCATCTGAAAACACCCCGGATATTATTCACCTTCGAAAACTTCATAATCAATTAGATGAAGCAGTACTGAGCGCTTATGGCTGGTCAGACTTCAAACCAATTGCTGAGTTTCTAGCTGATTTTGACGATGAAGATGGTGACTCACCTACTCGCTTAAGATGGTCCGACTCTGATAGAGATCAGATTCTTGGTCGATTGATGGATTTAAATGCTAGATATGCTGCACAACAAGCCATGCAAGGGGATGAGCAATGAGGTCTCATGATGTAAGAGAAAATATTGTTAAATCTGTTCGTCTAGATTTAGTTGGTCCTGCAAACAAAGAAGAACACAAAGAAGAAGTTCTCAACTTGGCTCCTTCCAAAATGTATCTTTCGGGCTTTCTTGCACCTAAAGGAGCTCCTTTAGAAACGAAATCCGATGAAGAAAGCTCAAACGACGAACTTGATCTAATAGACGACAAAGGTGGCATCGATGACAACGGCTCTCCAGAAAAACCACCAAAAAAGAAAAATTTCTTCCCGTCATCTATCGGTACAAGTTGCATTATTGATGGCGATGCTCAGACCTTATCTGTAAAAATTCAGTGGGGACAATACAACTCACTTCCTAAAGAAGAAGCAGCAAAACTTGATCCCGGATATGAAGAAAATAGAGTTTATTGGAAGAGAACACCCCGCACTGAAACACTTGTTATCGATCTCGGGAAAGATCTATCAAAGGCTATACCAGTCCCCAACGCTATTGGTCTGTCGTTAGTGTTGTCACGACAATCTATTCCAAACGACTGGACATCACTGGGAAATATTCCAAAGGACGCCAAGGCACTTTCAGTATTTCTAGTAAATGAGAAAGAAATAGTCGCAGATCAATTTTTCCGTGATTTAGGATTTATCTTCCAAGTCTCATTGGAAGTCTGCGCTGATAAGCCATTTCTTGCTCGCCCCAATCTTAAAGGCCTAATCCTGGATGATTCGGACGAAAAAATTGCGGATGTTCAGTACCGCGATACATGCGAGTTTTCCGTAGGTCATGGTGTTGCAACAAAAAATCATTTTAACGATAAGAATGAATGTATTTGCATTGAAACGACATGGATCCCAGAAGCCATCGTCGAAAAGGTTGTAGCTTCAAATGACATTAAAGATGTTCCTCTTGAAATGGAGGCTCTTGCGACTTACACATCCCCTGACAACCTGATCTCCGATCTTTCCAAATTAAGTACTCAATACGCCGATTGGATTAAGACTCAAGAGGAAATTGCCAAGTCACTTGATAAGAGAAGATCCCAGGCTGGGGACCTACTGGTATTTAATCAAGAAACTGCCCTTAAGCGCATTGATGATGGCATCAAGCTGCTGAAAGACCCAACAGTTTTTAAAGCTTTCTGCCTTGCCAATAAAGTCATGGCTACCGCAGCAAGAAGAAGGAATTGGTTCACGAATAAAAGTAAGTACAAATCTCCAGAGGCAACTGACAAGCCGAAATGGCGTCCATTCCAGTTGGCATTTGTTCTTTTGAATCTTAAGGGCATAGCTGATCCAAAATCTTCTGAAAGAGATATCGTAGATCTTCTATTCTTCCCTACCGGTGGTGGTAAAACTGAAGCATATCTAGGTTTAGCCGCATTCACACTGATTTATCGTCGCCTTACTAATCCCGGCAAATCTTCCGCTGGTGTCAGCGTCCTAATGCGCTACACGCTTCGCCTGCTCACACTTGATCAGCTTGGCCGTGCAGCTGGTTTGATCTGTGCATTGGAACTTGAAAGAAAGGCCGAGCCTAAACTTCTTGGTGAATGGCCATTTGAAATCGGCTTATGGGTCGGACGTGCCGCCACTCCAAATCGTCTTGGCGAAACTGGTGACGGCCAAAGAGAAACGGCCAAGGCTAGAGTTTCTTCGTTTAAACGAAACTATCCCCATAAGCCTGCGCCAATACCTCTTGAAGCTTGCCCATGGTGTGGGGAAAAATTAGGAAGTAATTCTTTTAATTTACATCCTGATGACCAGCACCCAACACGATTGCTTGTTACCTGTGCTTCACGACCAAATGAATGTAATTTCGCCGGTCAAAATCACCTTCCAATTTTGGGAGTTGACGAAGAGATTTATGAACGCCTGCCCGCTTTCTTGATTGCAACTGTAGATAAGTTCGCAAGTCTTCCTTGGTTGGCGGAAACAGGACAATTATTTGGAAATGCCACACGCTCCGATGGAAACGGATTTTACGGCGAAGCATTTCCGGGCAAAGGTACTCCTATCAATGGCACCAATCTAAGTCGCTTACGCCCACCTGACCTGATTATACAAGATGAACTCCATTTGATCTCAGGTCCAATGGGAACAATGGTTGGTCTTTTTGAAGGTGCTCTCTATAAGCTTTCAGAGATGAAAACTGGTGAGAAATCTTTTGGCCCTAAGATAATTGCATCCACTGCGACTGTCCGTAGAGCACAACGACAGATACATGCGCTCTTTGGTAAAGATAAAGTTGATATCTTCCCTCCGCCCGGTCTAGATCTTCGAGATTCCTTTTTTGCAAAGACCAAAACTGAGCGTGAACTTGGGCGTCTTTATGTTGGCGTTGCTGCACAAGGTAGAAGTACAAAAGTAATCCTGCTGAGGGTCTTCACCGCCCTACTGGGAGCCGCAAATAAAATTCATGCGTCTTATCAAGGCAATGGCCTTAATCCAGCAGATCCTTATATGACTCTGCTGTCCTACTTCAATAGTTTGAGGGAGCTTGGTGGTGCGCGCCGAATTGTTGAAGATGAAGTCACAAGTTGGCTTCAAAGAATTGAATCTCGCAAACGTGTGGGACAAACCGAAGGTAGTTTTAAGAACAGAGAGATCGATCGCAATCTTGTCGAGCTTACATCACGAGTAAACACCAGTGATGTAACAGAGGCAAAGAGAAAACTAGGACTTAACCACGGCCACGAGGAATCTGTCGACGTTGCACTTGCAACTAATATGATTTCAGTGGGCTTGGATATTACCCGACTCGGGCTAATGGCTGTCTTCGGGCAACCAAAAACCACTTCAGAATACATCCAAGCAACTTCACGGGTTGGCCGAGACGAAAATCGTCCAGGGCTTGTCGTGGCATTATACAACGTTCATAGACACCGCGACCGTTCCTTCTATGAACGTTTTGAATACACACACAAAACATTCTATCGAAATGTCGAAGCGACAAGTGTAACTCCCTTTTCACCTCGTGCACTAGATAAAGGATTCGCTGGAGCCGCAATCGCCCTTGCTCGTCACGGCCTGCAAGGGATGACGGCACCACGCTGTCCTCAGACAATTCGAGAAAGAAGGCGAGAAATAGAAACTCTTTTGGTGGAAACATTCATTGCCCGAGTGAGCAGCCTAAGAACCCGTCCGGAATCCGAAGTTGAAATCATGAAGTCGGATTTAATAAACCGAATTACGGACCTTTTAGACTCATGGGAAAGAATATGGACATATTACGAGTCTGCCGACGGTGGCCTACAATATGCACATGAAGCAGGGAATGTTCCAAATTTGATTTCTGACTTCTTGGACGCGGATTTAGATAGCTCACCACTTGCAGATCAACTTCGTAAATTTAGAACCGGACGATCAATGAGGGATGTTGAAGAATCGGTTGATATTTTTGTCTCCACTCGCGGAGAAGCTGATGAAGAGGTAACCAATGAGTAAAAGCCAAATAAGAAAAAGTCAGGTTGTGACCACTTTTGGACCTGGCGCAATGGTGGATCTCCCAGATCACTCGGTCATTATTGGTGGACTGAATAATTGGAGATTCGGATCAGTCCCGCCAAAGAAGATTGAGGAGGATCGCCTAGCATCCCTAGTAAGAAATTGGTTTCAACTTGGCCACGTTGAGTTTTGGGAGCCACCTATTTCAAGAGAAGACTATGTCGAAAAAAGCGGCAATATCTTCGCTTATAAATTTCCCGTCTACTTCGTCACCCAGCAGAGTTACGATTTAGTAGAAGGATATAAATCACGCTACCTAGTTCATATTGATTCCCTACAAGGTGGAAAGTATTTCAACCATGAAAAAAGAAAGAAAGTTGATGTAGTCCCGGTACGCTTCGTTAGAGCATGTACTCACGGTCATATTGGCGACATCAATTGGCGAAAATTTGTTCACGGGGAACAATTGTGCTCCCAGCGAACAATGTACTTTGACGAAAAGGGGGCTTCCGGGGATCTCGCGGATATTGTTGTAAGATGTGAGTGTGGAGCAAAACGCAGGCTTCTAGATGCCACGACTTTCAATAACAATAATCCTCCCTTAGGATGGTGCGATGGTCTTCGCCCTTGGCTTGGCGCAAACGGCAAGGAACCTCAGTGCAATCAGATGAGTCGTTTACTGGTACGGACTGCAAGTAATGCATATTTCCCACAAGTTATTAGCGTTATTTCCATTCCTGAAGCGAAGAAGACTGTTAAGAATGCAGTTGATAGCATTTGGCAAACAATCGGTAACCTTAGATCTATTGATCGAATAAAAATGTATCGTGAGGATATTCCCGCTGTTGATAAAGCTTTAAAGGACTTTTCAGATGAAGAGGTCTTTAAAGAAATCCAAAATAGACAGAGTAATATTTTTTCACCAACTAAACCTCCAAAACATGCTGAAATTGAACGTTTCATGTCCGAGGCTGATGACATAGGAACCGGCATTCAGGATCAATCATTTTGGGCTCGATCTTTGCCCAAATCAGAATGGCAAGCGCAATGGACCAAAAATATTCAAAAGGTTGTTTTAGTTCACCGTCTAAAAGAAGTCGTCGTTCAAGTTGGTTTCACAAGATTTGAAGCAGCCACCCCAGATATCTCTGGCGACCTGGATCTTGACGTACAAAGAGCTGCGCTTACAAGCGAAAACCAAACCTGGTTTCCCGCTTATGAAAATAAAGGCGAAGGCGTATTTATCGGCTTCTCAAAGGAAGCAATTAAAAAGTGGACTGAAAAGCCCGAAGTTAAAGCTCGTGAAGCGACTTTAAAACGAGGTTTTGAAATCTGGGCTGAGCAACACTCTAATTCAAATCGGAAATTCGCAGGGATGCCTTACGCGCTCTTGCATTCATTGTCTCACCTACTGATTTCATCGGTATCTTTAGAGTGCGGATATCCTGCCAGCTCACTCAAAGAAAGAATTTATGCTGATGAGACCTATGGATATGGAATATTGATCTATACCGGAACATCTGACGCCGAAGGAACTATGGGCGGTCTTGTCGAGATTGGTCGATCTATCAAAGAGCATCTGCGAATTGCTCTGGAAGGTGGAAAGCTTTGTTCCAACGATCCCGTCTGTGTTCAGCATAATCCATCGAATGAACATGATCCTTCGAATCTATTGGGCGCGGCTTGCCACGGATGCCTTCTAATTTCTGAAACATCTTGCGAAATGGGTAATGAATTCCTAGACAGATCTCTTGTGGTCCCAACACTTGGACATGAGGGTGTTTGTTTTTTTGAGGGGGTTTAGTGAAAGGGATTTCAACACTTACTGATACGACAATAGACTCTATTCTTTCTGCAATAACAGAAGGAAGAATCAAAAGTTCTCTCAATCGTATGATATTGGAGCAGGTCATCGGCAAATACGCTGCGGATGCATCCTACGTTGATTTAGAAGAGCTATTATCCGCGGCCGGTCCAACAGGAACTTCAAAATGCCTAGCCCTAATCAAGCAGGACCGCGCTCAACGCGCTCAAAACATTGATGCCCTACTTGATCTCGTGTGGACCGGACCAGAAATTCCTGGTGTACACAATCGCGACACGAAGGTGGTTGTAGCGGACCTTTTTAGATCTGCTACCAAATCGGTTATCATTTCCGGCTATTCTTTTTATATGGGACAGGAGATTTTTAAGGATCTTGCACAACACCTTTCATACATGGAAGATTTCAAAGTGATTATTTTCATGAATCTTTCGCAGGATCATAAAGTTACGGGTGATGAACTTTCTTTAGCCGCCAAAAGGAAGGAAGAATTTTTTAGATACAATTGGCCGTGGCCCAAAAAACCGGAAATCTATTACGATCCAAGAGCCAACAATAGCGTTAACTCCGAAAAAGCAGTTCTACACGCGAAATGCATTATTAAGGACTCTTCTGAACTCTATATTGGCTCAGCCAACTTCTCCGAGGCGGCACATTCCCGCAATATCGAGGCCGGTGTTTTGATCCGAAATGAGGGGCTGGCAAAAAAGCTTGAGAAGCATTTCTTAAGTTTGATTGAGGCTAATTTGGTTAAAGAACTTTAAGAAACGTGAATCACTGGAGATAAGTTGTGAAATTTCGTCGTTACGTTGAGACAAGTGAGATTTGCTCCAAAAATCTTAGAGAGAACATAAATACTTTAACCAAAGATAGTTTGGCTCATCTGATGCCAACTGAGAATATCCACAACTATGAACATGGCATCAAGGTCGAGTATAAAGACGTCGACCAAAATGTTCGACAAACAGAGTTCAAACGACACCACACATCAGCAGGCATTCAATTCTCCGCAATTACTAACGGCGATTTTTCTAATGCCATCCATTTTATCGATACCATTATCGAAGGGCTTTCAAGTGCTTTAGCAAAGACTTTCTTCGCCAAAATTGATGAAGTAACGGAAGAAACTGGTCAGATAATCGACAATAAGGGCCAACCAATATCCGGTGATATGATCTTGAAAAGCCTTGAGATGACAGGCGTAAGGGTGACTAAAACTGGCTCTATCTCTGCCCCTCAAATAGTTGCAGGACCTGCTTTGGCGCAAAAGCTTCAGGAAGTACAAAAAGACCCTGAATTTCAAAAGAAATTTCAGGAACTATACGAAAGAAAAGCACTAGAGGCTATTCAAGAGGAGCAAACCAGAAAATCAAAGTTTCCACATTCTGGAGATAAGAAATGAAATGCTGTATTGTAATCGGGTCAACGGAATATCGCGACACTCAATGCCTCCTCAAGCTTCCAGCAGCTGAAAATGATGCAAGCACTCTCTTTGATCTGTTAACAGATCCGGCGGTCGGAGGCTATTCTCCAGAAAAAAGCCACCAGTTGCTTTCGCCCACCCTACAAGACGTTAAGGAGGCTATGAAAGTAATTTCGGATAAAAAATCTCCAGATGACTCAATCTTCACATTCATATTCTCAGGACACGGAGGAGTTAAGAACGAGTCCTTATATTTATGCCTACAGGATACAAAAGGAAATTTACTCAGCACCACAGCTTTACCTGTTCATGAAGTGATATCTTTTGCTCTTGAGCTAGGATTTGGAGAAATCAACCTTGTCATTGACGCTTGCGAGTCTGGAGGATCTATATCAGACATATCTAAACTGGCATCGATCAACAATCTTGCTCTCGACCACTCCCCATCACTTGGAATTTTAGCAGGCTGCTATGCAAACCAGATGGCTTCTGAAGGAGAGGTATACGGACTTTTAAGTGAACACTTAATTAAATGCCTAAAGGGCGAATATGTAATCAGTCAACTGCGCCCCCACCTCTCTTTATCAGAGATCGCAACGCATATTTCACAACTGCCAGATTTCTCAGATGACCAAACCCCTGTATTTCACGGAGTGAGCCTAGCAGGCCCAGGCCAGTTTTCCATAAATCTAAATTACTCTGGAATCCAGGCAGAGAATTCTGCGGAGTTAGTAGAACTACATAAAACTTCAAAAAAGATATTTCATGAGAATCCAAATATCCAAAGGCAATTTCTAAAAATCGTCTCAACGCTTGAAAAATTTGATTCTTTTGAATTGAATAGTTTTTTAAAGTCAGTACACGCTATTACACAGCAGGAAAAGCAATTTCAGGAAATAGCAATCGGCATATTTTTAAATCTAAAACAGCACTGCCAAAACTTGAATGACTCTTCAATATTCTTAGACGTAACAAGTGTTTTCCATGGATTTTCGCTATTCCTTTCTGAATTGCCAATTCGAGACAGCTACCAATCTTTTTTTCTTGCTGAGGTGAGGATTGCATACGATAACTGCTTATCTCAGATCAAAGACGAACTTGCGACGGAACATCCTTTTAGCTATGCAGAGGATGGAATAGCTGGCTTTGTTTCATATCCGAAGCGTATCACTGAATCTGCAGCGCTAATTTCTCAATATACCCTGCTATTTCCGAACGAAGGCAATCAAGAATACTTAAAGCAACTTGCGATAGAGCTTGCCTCAAAATGTCGATCTGGATTCAGAATCGTTGATGATGAGCAAGCACATCACATTTCTAGCTTGATCTCAGCTATTCAACAGGGATCGTGCCCTTTTGAAAAAGACATAACTCAAATAATTTCAAGCCTTTACCAGGATCTAAATTTAAGCAGATGTAAAATCTTGAACATCAGGAAGGATGATGATGATGTCTATCGCTATATCCTTTTCCGTGGCGCCCCAGATAGAATTCCATTCCCTCACGAAGTGTTCTCGCGACCATGTATTTCTTTATCGATCGTACTGATGGGTCTATTCCTACTTCAGCAGGATAAGGAAATTGATGAGCATATTGAACTGTTTGATCACTTAGAGTCTCGCGTATTCATTCCAAGTTCGTACTTTAATTTCTCTGAGCCTATTATCCGAGACGGCCTAAATTACGAGTTCGGAATAGGAAGAGATATTTTCGCATCTTCAGATGTCGAAGTATTCATAAAAAAGGTTTTACAATCAGTTGCAGAAGCTAAAAAAGATCTTTCACCGAAGGACATTGCGGCCTGCTTATCAAACTCCACGGCTTACAAAGACAGACAGACTCTTACTTATTGGATATAACCCTATTTAAAGTAAAAACCGATTTCTCCTTCTTTCTAATATTGTCTGTCTCTTCAGTTCGAGCTCCTCTCGTACCCTTACAAGAGTGGCGAATTCGTTTAGGATGGCTTCGAACTCTTGAACTCGAGCCACATCGTCACGAAGTCTCTGAACCAAACCAAGTTTTGACTCCAACATAATATAGTTTCTTTTTCCACTAGAATCCTTCGGCAACAGCCACCAAACGACCTCTATCTCACTTTCTCCTGACCTAATGCGATCACCAAAGTCAAAAAATACTGGTACATCACTATCTGCCCAATCACCAACTAAAGCACAGTCGTGACTATTCAGCTTCCGAATAAATAATGGCGCATCACTCACCACACCACCATAATTTATAGCGTCTATAAACTTTTGATAATCTCGTTTACGACGTTTACCATCCACCACCCAAATAAGTTTTTTGTAAAAGTCTTCGCGGGATTTCCGCTCACTCGGATCTAGGTAAGAATGTTGAATTTCAACTACCCACCCAAGATTTGTTTTAATATCTGCGATGTGCTTCTCCCCCGACTCTGAGTGATGCACAACTTCTTGCCACTCCACTGGATAACGTGATTTCCAATTACGATGCCACTCAGTCTCATTTTCCCACCAAGGATCGCACGTTCTTGCACCCTTATGAGCCCAATGCCAAATCTTGATAGATCCGCACTTAGGAATCATTGGCTGCGAACATCCAATACATATGCCTGATAAGCCTTTAGCAGCCTCTTGACGCTCTCCATTAACTAGCGAAAACTTCATACTCTCTCCTCCATCTTCCTTCCTCTAAAAAATGTAACATGATAAGAGCATGTAACCCGTTACATCTTCAAGATGGGAAATTAATGGAAAAAGTGTTACAGAATTGCTTTTATGTTCAGAATACCGATAAAAATGGAAATACCGGTGGGAAACCACCAATCAGATATGACAGAAGATTTACAACTTATCTTACCGAGGGTGCTAATAACCATATTAAGCAGCTAAAGGATCGAGATCAGATACAAATAGCTCACGACGATTTTATTTATTGGTGCATGAATGAATACCTAAAAAACGGCGCTTCTACAGTTTTAGTTAATACTTTGAATAAAAACATTTGTATTATAGGACACCAGTGTCACGTCATGAATTCTGCAAAAAAGATGGCAGCAATGTTCGTGGCTCATATTCCGCACAAACCTCCTCCAACAGTCTTCGCTGCATACATGTTTTCAAATATGGTATCGCTTGGATGGCTTGAAGGGCTCAAGCGATGTAAGAACCCTGAGTGCCAGCAGTTTTTCATCGGGAGATCAAACGTAAAATGGTGCTCGACGTCTTGTGGATCTCTTTATCGCGTGCGACAGAAACGTAAAAGAGATAAGCAATAGGCAGATACCGTGAACCTCCCTACGCTAAGTAATGCTTAATTCCCTTCTAAATCAAGGTGGCTAACAACGTGTGCATCTATCCAACCCATAACAGCCTTCTGCGAATTGGTACGCCATGCATTCTCAAGATTTGCCGCATTCCAACTCTCTCGAAGCGAGATTCCTTTTTTACTAAAAAAATCATCGACCTCAGAAAATGAAATTCCGTTGGCTATCAAATTGGCAGCCGCCAGTAATACAAATCTCTTTTTATGGCTAAAATTGTACCACTGCTCGCTTACTACCGAAGACCATTCCTCTTTAAAGATGGCCGGAATATATGCAAAAGATTTAAGATAAATATGATCATCTATTCGCACTAACACATTGTAGTTGTCGTATAAGAGCACCTGATGCTCTTGAGCCAACTTCCAGAGGTCTTCGATCTCAATATTTGTCTTATGATCGCCAAAAATATCTATCATCGCAAATTCCAGGGAAATCAAAAACTTGCTTGCTGCAAGGTCATCATGGCCCGATCGGCCAAAAATTAAACTTCCTCTTTGCGGATACAAATCTTTCCAAAGTGCTTTCAATTCATCTAAAGACACTTTCGAATTATAAATGACGGTCGCGACTTTTTGGTAGCTTGCCACTCTTACTTTCGAAAATTCATTTGCCATCGACGTAATTAGGCTCTGCTTAGCACACATTAATTCTCTAAGCCACTGAAACAGAAGTTCAAAGTCAGCTTGGGTTTTCGCCAACTCAATTGCCACAAAAAAAGCATAGCCCTTTGTATAGTGGTCAAGACTAATTAAAAACCTATCAATTTCTTTAAAACGTTTGAGAATGAATTCAGAGGTTATTCCACGATGAGATAATTCGGCAATCAATGCGGTATAAATAGCTAAAGAAGGACTACTTTCACCATCATCGCGCACCTCCAGATGGTAGACACTTCTAGCCAACTCCATGGCTAAATCAATACTCACTAAAATTCCGCCACGAGCATTTAAAACCACTCCAAGGAATTCCTCGAAAAACTTAGGCCTTTCATCATTTTCAATATTTTTTATTTCAGTCTCAGCTCTTTGAATCCAATGCTTCGTCTTTTCGTCAAAAGATGCATTTCGCGATGTCATCTGAAGCGTCGACACTAGATCTTTATAATAGCTAACTCCCGATTCAACCAATAAGGGAGCTAGGACTGATTTGCTTAGCTGCCTTTGGTTAACTCCAAAATCAACGAACTTAATCAATGCCATAGCTAAGTCTCTATCCTTATCAACATCCAGAGACTCAAAAACCGCCAATTGAAACGGAACGTTCTTTATTGCTTCAAACCATGTGACAAATTCTTTGGGGAACATCCTAGCCATTAGACGAAACTTGAGACTATAGTTTGCCTTTATCGGAGAATGACCAAACTCTCGAGAAAATGAGCTTATTTGCCCGGGTCCAGTATAATAAATTTCTGAATCTATTTCTTTCTCGTTAAACTCTCCACGCGAAAATCTAGTTTCAAAATAGTCCTTTCTCTTGCGCGGACCTTTACAGAGCAAGTTTAACCATTCTTTTGAGGGTGCGATTCTAATTTTATTTTCAGCAATTTCAAGAAACTCGGAATAAAGGTGCAGCTTTAAAATTGCCTTCAATAATTTCTCGAAATTTTTTATAGAAAGTGAATTACGAATAAAATCTAAGACAACTGTTTTAAAAATAAAATAATTTTCGGTATGTGAATTTGAAGTCGTCAAAACATCAATTAAGTCTTCTCGACTCATCACCTTCTCAATTTTCAATTGGGAAGCTTTTGTTAAAAATTTTGATGGGTCTACTTCACTTTTTGAACTGGCAGCAAGTGATGTTAAATATTTTGATAAAAACCTCTCGATATCTTTATCACCCAGAAGTGGCTTTGCGCGGACTTGTCCCTTTTCTTCAGAGACCTTCAAATGACCTCTATACAAATCATTTATCCAGTTAAAGCGTCGATCCATCACTTCTCCCACAAATTTTTAAATATTTTCACAAACTTCTCTGAGTCCCAACCTCTAGTCGCAGCGCCGACCCCGGGGTATCCACCGCCAACAGTCGAACCAAAATGCCAAAGTTCATTGTCTAAAAGGGCGAATCGATCATGAATGGGAAATGTATTTTTTGAATATTCTCTCCATTGAATTTCCACCTGTGGCTCCCAGGTCTCTTTAATTCTATCTTTCAGCCACTGATTTGGCTTCTTTTCACAACTAATAACTCTTATGTCTTGGGCACTTGTAAAGCAGAACGCCTCCCAAAGAGCGCTAAGTCCGTGAATCTCATTGAAATAACCATCTAAAATCCAAATCGCTCTATCACACTTAATAAATGCCTCTGCAAATTCCTTAATTGCCATCGGCTGGAAAGATACCTTATCGCCTTCCTGCAGCTTCTTTCGCGGAAATCCACCATCATTGAGATAAATCCAATAAATATCCTTCTCTAACTTCTGAGAAACCTCGACCTCTAAAGTTCTCATTTCTTAGAGACCTTTACTTTTTTCCGAATTTTCTTAACTGGCTTCTCTGAGACCGGGCGCGTTTTAATATAATCTTCAAAACGCATACTTTCCGCCCACACAGATTCTATTTTCATAGAAATAGGATCCGGATATGGTGCTTTCATAACTACTGTGCCCCTGGATCCAAATTCATTTAACGAAGTTCCGACTATCCAAACTTCTGAGTCTATCGCAAAAAAGCGATCATGGATGTCCGGCTTTCTCCCCATCATTACTCTGATTTCGATTGGATTGATTTGGCTATCCAAATCTTTGATTTCCTTCAATGCCTTGACCATGTTCTGCGCGCTCTGTCCTTTATTCAAATATTCTTTAGACGTTAAAATTTGAATAGGAATAGTTGAATTACTAAGAGACGTCGCAAATCTATATATCTCACTACTACCGAAATATGGATCTACAATTCTAATCGTGCTTAGACCAGAATTTAATATTTTACGAATTTCACCATTAGGATTTTCACTGTCTTTATCAAACCACTTCTGGCCTAAGCTTTCGGCCATCTTTTTCTTCTTGATCAGACTTTCCTCTTTTGAAAGCAGAAGATTGGTGACTCGATCATCTCTTTGCTCACCAACACTCGACTTCATCGACTGTCCATGGACTGCCACAGAGAATTCATCAACAGAGTCATCTCTATCTTTAATTCGTACATTTCTCTGCTTGTTAATAATGTTCATATTGAAGTTTATAGATTTAATATAAGGAGTTGGCTTGGATGAATATAATAGGCCACGTTGAGTACAAAGCACCTCTAGTCCAATGGCATCCACTTCTGACTTGAGAGGAATCGTCATTTCAGTCTGAACTTCATCACTAGATATTACGATTCTATTTTTTATTCCAACGACAGAGTCCTCTCTAACCAGGATATTTATAGAAGACAAATCTGCTTTAGATGTTGGGGACAATGATACCCGAAGGGACTTCCAATCATCTGTTGGACCATAGGAAATTTCTTTAAGAACTGGATTTGTTAGAAACAGATGACAAGATCCCAAAAGATATCTTCTTTCAGAGAACTTCATTTGCAATGTTTTATCAATCCACTCATTTATTGGCTTTGCATACTCATCATTTCCAAAAATATTTGGCAAAACTTCAATATCTGTTCGCAACTGAAACCATCTAGCTCCACATGGTCTATGCCCATATATCGGCATTTCTCCCCAGAAGGTATTGTAAGGATACAAAAACTGTGGAAATTCAAACGGAGCAGTTAGATTTAAAGCATGAACGATTCTTTCTCCAGGAGGGCTGTCCGCTTGCCTTTCTTTTGAAGTCAAAAAAAGGTTCACCTGACCTTTCGAGCAGTCTTCGATCCACTTCAAGCATTCCGCCGTCGAAAGAACACTTCGTCGAACATTGAATTCAATTTTCTTTGAAGCGGTCCTAAATTTTTCATGGGTATCTAGTTCTGTTGGGCGCTCAACCCAATCAGCTAACATTTCGATTGAACAATAAATTAATGTTCGAAAGTTTTTGTCATCTCTACTGTATACAAGAGTGATACAGCCTTCTTGAAAGTCTCGAAGAATCTCTTCAACTTTTGCTTTTGCTTCGAAAGTATTTAAATCGATGGCCATATTCGCCCTGCAATTTCATAATAAACTATATTCAGACATCAATTAGATCACAAACAAAATATAAATCATCAATTGTTTTCTATTTTTGTCTAAAAAACCCAATCTATTGCACATTAAAGATAATTTTCAAACTATTCGTGCAAAGTGTTTTACTCCATATGAAGAAAACAAAAACGCCACAGATCTCCCGTGGCGTTTCTATGTATTTTGCATTTTTGTAGTGGAATGATTTACTACTCGGCCAGTCGTTGCATGATCTGCTGAAATGCCTGAGGCTCTTCCTTCGCAATTTGAATCAACCGTGCAGAGCTCCCACTTGGCTTATTCGCACCACGCTCCCATGCCTTCACAGTATCATCAGAAACACCTAAGATTTTTGCAAAAATAGGCTGACTGACATTTAAGCGCTCGCGAACTGCTTTAACTTCCGTCTTATTAAATTCTGGCGGCACATCTGGAATTTCCATAGTCGTAGTTCTGAGATCCATTTTCTTATTTTCAAATGCAACCGCTTCTTTGAGGCCCTTCAAAAGTCCCTGACCAAGCTTCGTTTGTTTTTCATTTGTTTTCTTCTTCATAGGTCCCTCTACTTTTTAAGAAGTTGTGCCACTTCTTTGAGTTCTTTTTTCTCTTCAGCGCTTATGTTCTCTGCCTCAGACTTTTCTAAAATAAAAAGGAGGTAGCATTTTTCTTTGGTTGGAATGTCGAGATAAAACACCCGGATTCCACCACTCTTCCCTTTTCCTTTAGCGCCAACACGAAATTTTCTGATTCCGCCAGTCCCCTGCACTAAAACACCAGTCTCCGGGTCCTTTAAAATTTCGCTTTGTATCGTCTGCAATAAGCCTTTTTCACCTAAAGCGTCGACTTTGTCTTTAAAGTCTTCAGCCTCTACGAATACCCTTTTCATATATCTTTTCGGAACTATATCCGTACTACTTGATAGTATACTATTAAATACTACCCCGCAAGAGCCAAGAGAAACCCCTGTCTCATTTTGAGATGGTTTAATACAAGTCCGGTATAATTCAGCTCTCCTTCGATTTGTTTAAATTACAGCTAAAACCCAATTATTTCTGTTGTTTACGGATAGCGGCGCTAGTCTAAGCACCTGGCCCTTAATCTCTGTTCACATTTACCAAATACGCCCTAGCCTCAGGGTACTTCTTAATGCAAACGCATTTTCCTACCCTAAGGGACTTAATGGTATTGGGGTGAATACAAAACTCCTCAACCTCGCGCCGACTCCCGCCCCCCGAGTCCACCTCAAAGAACCCCAACCGCTCCGTCTGCCGGGTCTGCTTCCAGACCGTCCGAGTCCCTGCAATGCCGGAGATGATCTCTGCGCTCTCCGGACGCTTCTGGAGGAACGAATACAAGGTTGAGGTGTTTCCCATGAGCCTGCCTGCAAACTCGGGGCTAATGCGCTGTAAATCGCAAATCTCTTGGTGTGCGACCACCACCGACATCCGACTACTTCGGGCGCGGTCGAGGAAACCAATGAAGTCTTCTTGGGCTAAGTCTGCGAACTCGTCGATAATCACCGAAAATGGCTTTCGTTGTTTTTTTGGGACTTCGCCGTCAACTCTTGCCGAAACGGATTTTAAATCCTGCAAAACGAAACGACCTAATGCTTTGGCTGTTTCGCCATACCGGCGGGAATCCAAAAATAAGAAGATGATCTTTGATTGGGTGTAGGCCTCAAACAAATTGATACCTGGAATCTCGGAGGTCACCAACTCCCCAAAGTCAGAAAGAACAATACTTTCCAACTGAGTTCGCAGCCCTTGCAAAGAATTGAAGTGCTCTTTTGCATCCAAGAACTCTTTCAAATTCTGGGCATGAAGCTTCAACTTCGTTTCAGCCATGGGGATCTTATTCCCTACCTCAATGATCTTCGCCGGATTACTTGCGCACTCCAAAACGGTGCCCAAATGAAATCGCTCCTGTTTGTTATCTCGAAGCCAGCACAGCAAAATCATCAACTTCAGAATGAAGCTCGAAGATTGATTCTTATAGTACTCCTCAGACCAATTGAGGCTATTGATGATTCGATCCCGAAGTTGGGTGGCTGTCCCATCCTCGATCAAATTATATGACAAGGACATTTGCTTTTCCGTAAGGGAAAAGATCATTAAATCGTCAATACGGTTAGCTTCTGCCACGTGCTTGGAGAACTTTAGCAGAGTCTCCATATCCGATTTTAAATCAATAAAGAGCAAACCTTTCCCCTGTTCGATTCGCTGCTTGATAATATGGGAAAGTAAAACCGTCTTCCCATAACCAGAAGCCCCAACGACATGAACATGATGATTCAACTGTCCTTCCGTTAATTCTTCCTTTCGCCACATAGATCCAGAGACCTTACCCAAAACAACACGATCCTGGGCTGCAGGTGAATTTCTCAAAAATAAGTTTTTAACTTGTTCCATTTTCAAACCCTCCCTACTCGCCCAAAACTTCGCTCAACATGGTAAAACGAAATAGCGGTTGAAAAAGTTGAGTGTGGTCTTGAATCAGATTCCAAACAGCTTCCTTCTCGCAAACATAGTGAACTTCCTCAAAAAGACGTTCAGCATCTGGCGCCGCCGTCATCATATGAATGTAGCGCTTCACCTTTTGCTGATAACGCTCTTTAGTTTTACGAGCGATCTCAAGTTCAAAGGCAACTCTTTTACCTTCTGGAGTTACATAGATAGCGTCAGGGCGAAACTCCGTCGGTAAACACTTCCGATACTCGTCAATTTCAGAAAGTTGCCTTTCAGAAATCCATTCTTTAACGACGCCAGAATTTTCAAGAACAATCCTAACCTGCGCCACACGCTGATCGTGATCAAAAAAGCGACCATCGACATCCAGCAGAGGACGACAATAGTTTTTCTGCGAACGAGAGTTTCGCAAAAACAAGTAGCCTTTTTGAGTGATCACGTAGAGCGGTCTCGCACACACATCGGTTAAAATCTGAAGCATTTCAGATTTTACTAATTTATGGACTCGCTGCCTTGCCCAGATCAGCGAGTTACTAACGGTCCCAAGCTTGGTAACTTTAAAAAATTTCGCGTGCAAATCTTCAAGTGTGGAGAATTTCATTTCTAGAACGAACTCCAAAACATCCAACTCTCGCTCGGTAAGTCGATACCCCTTTTGCGAAGTCACTTTTTGCACAACATACGGTAAATCAAAAAAACTATAAGCAGTCTGCATACTCTTTCCCTTCGCCAACCTTTCGATTTGCAAACACAAACCATTCAACAGGCCGGACTGATGAAAGATGAAGTGGCTGAGGTAACCCCCGGCACTCCATCTTGTTGTTATTCTCAAAACTAAAAACAACCTCTCCCAACTAGGAAAATGAGCTCCCTTGCCAGCTTTTTGTTACCTAAGTAATGGGGGACCTGCCTTGCTGACCACCTGCTCTCAACACGTTGGGAGTGGGTGGTCAGCAAGTTAAAGCAGGTCGCCCCAACGCCTAAGGCGTTGAAAAAGCTGGCAAGGGAGCGGCTAGAATCCCCAGAACCCCCATCGCGGTGGATGGGAGTTTTGATGGACGACAAGATGGGCTTATTTCTGCCTGGAAAATGCAGAAAAATTGAAAAAAGAAGAGCTTCGTAGGATCGGGAAAAAGTGGCAGACAAATGGTAGCCAATGGCAGCCAACGCCCGTCCCCCAGTGTCCCTTCCAGTCCCTGGAACTGGAAAAAGCCTGTCTAAGCCTGCGTGAGCAGGTTCTACGTTGTTTCTGATACTTAGGTTTTTGCTTATTTTTTGAGAAGGGAAAAATGGGGTGGAGGTCGTTTCCACTCCTATTTTCACTGACTTAGCTACAAAGTCAGCACCGAGATTTCTAAAAACTGTGTATTTTAATAACTCCATACCTAGAAGTCTCTCTTTTTAGCCTCGTAGTTATAGTTCTTCGTCGCGATTCGGTACGTACTTTTTTGCCATTCTGAAATCGGTAAGACTCGCAACTTTTTTCTCACCAATCTCCGGAAGCACGAAGTTTAGCCCCTCGGTTGCTCCCCTAACATCGATACCGGCCAAGCGAATATATCGAGTCATGACCTTCTCATCAGTCCAGCCACAGATCTTTTTAACCACAGGGCTGGATACCCCGGCGTTTAAAAGATGCGTTGCAAAACAAGCTCTGAGTGCATGAAAATTTACGGAGTGAACTCCAATGGACTCACAGAACTCCCTTAGTACTCTCGCCGCTTCTCCACGTCGCCACTTATTAATCCTAGGCAGTACGTGAATATTGTCGTGATTCCCCTGTGCTCGAAGATCGACTAGCTTTGCCTCAATCTCTTTGTTCATTGGAATCTTGCGCCAGTACCCGGCCTTGGTGGACTTAATAATTTTCATACGCCCATTGTAAGACTTGGAGCAGGTAATCATTTTTGACTCAAAGTCTATATCGTTCCACTCTAAGGCAAAAAGTTCTCCAGACCTCATTCCAGTATGCAGAGCCATGAACCAAATTGGATACCATTCGTGATCCATTTCTTTGGCGACATCCAAAAGCTTTTGAATCTCATGCAACGAAAGAATTTGGGGTGGCTTATCATCATGGTATTTACCCAGCTGAATATCAAAGGCCGGGCTGTGGCGCACGCCCATGATTGCCCCCTCTTCAATACCCCACTTAAAAATCGTATTGATTGCAGACTTCACTGCACGCAACCGACTTCTTGAGTACCCCTGCTCCAGCATTGCTTGAAGCACCTTACGAGCGTCTCCGGCATTGAGCTCATTGCACATCTTATTATCCCAAGAACTCGTGAATCTTCTTAAGGTCGCAATCGTGTCCCAAATTGTACTCGTTTGGATTTTCTTAACTCCAATTCCGCCTTTGCGATGTGTAAGTTCGTATTTTTCTAAAAGATCTGCCCAAGGTAATCCAGAGCCCTCTTGCCTTGCCACATCTATTGAACAATCCCTGATAAGGTCTTTCTCAACATTTTGGGCTTCTTTCAGAGTCTTAATTCCGGCCTTTTTCTTTTGCGATCTAAATCTACGATTTACATTGCTTCTAATATGTACGGAGACTTCATATGTCTTTGTACCATCTAGTCCAACTTTTTCTTTTATTCCCATTTCGTTCTCCTTCTCGGTTTAGGAATTTCAATTCCTTTTCGAGGCGCGACAGGTTGAAGTCCTGCCACAGAGTTTTCAATGAGTAGATCAAGCTGCTCTCTGTCGAAGTAAAGTCGCCCACAAAACTTGTTAGCGGAAATTTTACCTCTTTGATAAAGCTTTTTTACGGCTTCCCGAGTTGACCCTAAATACAAAGCCACTTCATCAGTTTTTAACCATCTCTTAATTTTCAAAGATCTTAGCTTTGCCTCAGCAATATCTAATTCTAGTTGATGCTGAGTCATCGCTGTTGTCCCCAAATTTAGCATAAATACCTCCAAGGGTTCAATCCTTGATCGAACCCTTTATTCTAATTTTTGATTTCTTTATGCTGAGCGCGAAATTCTCCGGCCAGCAACTTACCAATAAATTGATCTAATGAAATCTTACCATTGGCCCTTTGATACTCTTCATGAGCAATATGAAGACGGTCCTTCTCACTGAGAGTTTGGTTTTGAAGTTGCTGGATATGATCCGTAGTAATAAGCGAAAGACCTAGCGCTAAAATCTCAGAGTCTCGAACTTTTCTTCCGAATACTTTTTTATTAGCTTTGTCTTTCAGAACCTGCAAAGCCTTCGCAGAATCAGGGTCTAACTTTTTTAAAACGTTCTTCTTCTTAGGTGCCGTTGCCTTTTTTGTTGCCTTTTCCTCTGATATTACCTCTGACATATATTTCCTCCTATTCGACTATTTTTGGTTGTTCTGTAATAAGAATTTTGATTTCAACTGGCCCCTCAAGAACTGAGTACTCCGGTGAGGCCTTTATTTTTTCTGAAAACTTCTCCGCCGTTTTTGACATAGCGCTACTTAGAGCTTTTTTACTTGCTGTATCCACTGTTGGCGCATCGACGTAGTTGCCAAAAACATTTTGCCCGCGCTCAATGCTGGCATCGGCAAAACCTGCAGCTGCCGATGTAAAGAACTCAGCGGCAAAGAACTTACTTTCTTGATTTACATACTGCCCTTCAAGTCCAAGAATTCCCTTTGGATCTAAAACAGATGCCGACACTTGGTAGTCGTCAAACCCAAACCCTGGATGAAATTTCTTAAACTCAATGAGTATACGTTTTGAGTTCTTCTCCAAACTTGCTTCGCCCAAGAATATAGACCCCCTAAGCTCTCCCGATTTAATCTTTGCTCGAACTGGTGCCTTACTATCCGGAAATGCAAAAAGACTCTCGGGGATCTCTGCGTTGACAACATCTCCAATCCGAAGACCTTTGAGGTGGATCCCCTTTGCTGTACTTGGCAAAACAATCTGACTATCTTCGGAACGATATGATGAAGACGCTACTAAAATCTCGGCATCTAAATTTCCACGCCCCGCGAAACTATTATATTGCGCGCTTTGAGAAATCTTCTTTTTTTTGTTCTTTGCCTCTTCTATATTTGGAACAACTTTTACTTCAGGTTTGGTATACAAGTTTGAACGAACTTGAGCATGAGCTTGAAAACAAATGAGTAAAATTGGAATGAACATACTATTCACCTCCCATTTTAATGTTTTCAATTATCCTACCTTGAGACTTTGATAGAGAAGGCGCTAGCACTTGATTCTGTGCCGGACTTTGAGTTCCGCTAAAGCTGGGCCCCCCATAACTACCACTAATCTTTACATAGTCTTGATGGGATGTTTTTGAAGGAATAATATCAAAAACATAAAAACGTTTCTCCGACTTAACAATGAGGTTAGTTGGCTCCACTGCCTGTTGGCTAAGATATAGAGTCAATTCCTTCGAAGAGACCTGAGACAAAACAGCCTTAATACTCTTAGGATTACCAATCCGAACCTCGACAATATTCTGCGGGAACTCTAAAACTGAGATAAGGCCGCCATGAAGATAGATTTTCTGACTCTGGCTCAAATCTTTGTAGATGGAGGAAATTCTTTTAATTTCAGCATGCCCTGTAGAGCTCAAAAACAATGCCAAAATGAAAGTCTTAAATGACTGCATCACTCAACTCCGTTACCTCAAAACCCCAAGGATTCTTTTCGTTTCGATCGTTTTTTTTGAACTCTAAATTGACTTTTAAACGCACCTTTTGCTGATTCATGCGCGAATGTATGTTTATACCTAAGATTGCTTCAACCTTTCCTGGTTCGACTAAATCTATACTTTCAATTTCCATCGTTTGGGATAGAGGCGTATTTTGAAGCTTCTGGTGCAGGTCCAACAGACGATCCTTGTTTCTCTGCCAAAGGTCGTCTGTCATAATCTCGGTAGCGCTGCCAATTTTATGTAAGAAGTTTTTTTCATCATATACATAATAGGAATCAAAGAATGCTTTTAAAAAGTTCTTCAATTCCGATTGTATTAAGCGATCTTTGTTTTCAGTTATGATCCTTGCGCCCGCATCATCAATACCAATGAGAATCACTTTCTCGCTTTTCGTAAGGGCAATGACAGAAACCGAAAAAGCCCATATTGAAAGACTAACAACCAAGACCCAATGCTTAATTTGCTCTCTCAAGAGCTTACTTTTAAAAACTAAAGACATTCATTACCCTACAATTGAAATAACTTTTGAAATTGCCTGTGATGGCGATAGCGTTCTAAACAAGAGAACACAAAAGAGCGGCGAAAATAACTGCAGGACCTGGATTACAAGCCAGAACACAACTGAACTTACCGGAGAACTACTTAGATTGGGCCACAGCTCCCGTCCCAACAAACCTAAGAGATTCCAAAGAACCGGCCACATGCAAAGAGACAATAGGCTAGAAAAATAGGCCCCAATCCCTTGTGATATTCCTAACATTGTCGAGAAAAAAATCATTACAGGGGCTATTGCTAAAAGTAGAGAAATGAAGACTGTATATATCGACTGAGTGAATAGATTCATAAGAATGTCGCCAACTTTTCCAAAGACTTGAAATAAGACAATCTCGCTGAAAAGCTTCCTCATAAACTCCTCGATTGAAGATTGAGCAGCCGTCATTGGCGCATACGATATACTCAGGGCAAGCCCCCCAGTTGCTAAAACAATTAGTTTCACGATAATTGGGTATAAGTAGGTAATTCCGAAATATTTGACTGTATCTCCTATAACTTCGACATACTCATAGACATTGGCAATTCGGATCGAAAGAAAGCAAATTCTCATTACAAATATCAGTCCAACAAATGCGGATAAAATCACTGATACTTTTGAAAACAGTGTAAGTGCTGCCTGAAGCATAGTCTCATTCATAGGCGTCAACGGATTCATAGTCGATTCACCCTTAATCCATCGATCCTATTAACCTTTACCTCTCCGCGTTCTTGATCAACGATCTCTTGCATAAAGATATTTCTTCTTGCTTTTGCCTCTCGGTCTTCAAGATAAGACAGGAACTGAACTCGCCTTAACCCTTGGAGCTCTTCTAGAATCATAGAGTTGATACGAATCTCCTGAATAGTAGCTGCTTTTTCCCCTGCTTTTGGTCGAATACCCATTACTGCGGCAATTCGTTTTGATGCGGAAATCATGTTTCTTAGCGCCTTTATTTTTTCAGCAATAGTTGTTGCTCTTTTAAGGTCGTAATCAATTGCATTTCGCACATCATCGCGACTCCATCTAAGGTCTCGGGCTCTAGAATTTAAATCCTCAAGACGAGCAACTGCATTTCTAACCTCTCCATCACCTTCTGACTCAATACCGAGTTCTGATAGTAGGTCACCTAACGCAAAACCTAGATCCGCAGCCTCATCTGCTTTTTCAAGGCCCCCAACAATCCCAGAAACGGCTTGGGCCCCCATGGCAACAGTTGTTGGATCAAAAGAGAAACTCCTTTGGGAAAAAAAGAGCATGACCGTGAATAGGAAACCTAAATAGCGGCCAAACATGCAACCGCCTCCCTAAGACTAAGTCCAGGGACAGCCTTCATTAAATCTATTAGCTTTTCTTTATCTACTCTTGAAGTCGTTAAGCGCCAGTACTCCTCGGGCGTTACTTTAATATTCAATTTTCTGGTGGTCTCGCTTGCTTGCAGCAGAACTTCGGAAAAAGAGCCTACAATTGATCTCAGCGATTTGATCTCGCCAATGTCTCGCTCTTTCAGATTGAAGCGCTCTTTAAATTGAGTTTCATCGCCATCGATAGAAAAAATGAATCTTTGCGGTGAGTTTTCAATGATACCAGTATCACCTCCAACAATGAAATCCGTTGAAAGTTGACTAATTAAAACAACAGCATGACCGTACTTTCGAACATTTGCCGTTGAAAATTTGAAAAAGTCGAAACAGGACTTGATGAAGAATGGAGTTTCATCACAGACAAGAACTAAACGCTGCCCATTTGAACGCAGCATTTCAATATTGAATTGCGCCAAGACAGCTGCGATCCCAGCTTGAGCAAACTCAGGATCTGCCGCTTGAAAAATTTGTGAAAAATTGTAGTATCGAAGTCTAGCAAGACTCTCTAAATTACAATCGTTGGCATCCGTCAACTCAAAGGCTGATTCATAAACTCCCCCACGAACCCATCTTTTCAATAGTTCGCGCCGCGGAAAATCACTCGCAAAATTGTAAAAGTCATCGAGACTTGGGTCTGTCGGTTTTGAATCAACATAAAGCCTTACCGAATTTTCAATCTCGGCACGCAATCTTTTAGAAAGTGTCAATTCGCCCTGTTCTTGGATCAGAGAGGCAAGGAACTTAGACAGAATTCCCAGTTTGTCATTGTCCGAGGCAGATTCGATACTAAGTACTAGAAATGGATTGATACCAGAAGGTTTGTCCAAATTAAGTTGAAACTCCTGTCCTCCAAACAGTTCACACTCTTTTGAATGAGAGCCGCCGACATCTAACTTAATTATCGTTACTCTTGGATCTTGAAGCAAAGACGACGATAGTAGACCCGTTAAGACACTTTTTCCTTTCCCGCTAGTTCCAATAACCAATGTATTAAAAACATTAAATGCAGGATTAAAGAGATCGAAATGGTGGAGGGTTTGATCTTGGCGAAACAAGCTGAGAGCTCTCTCTTTGCTAATGATCCCATTTGTAGTCTCTCCCTTTGACCAAATTGGCAGAAAGTTCGATAAAGCCTGATCTCCTTCTATCAAAGTAACATGCTGCTCAGAACCAGGTAACGCCGCCACTAAACTTTGAGCAACACCAAAAGTCTCAATTACGCAGTCTGAAAAGAGAGACATCTCAGAAATGATTTCTGACAATGCCGACGAGAGTTCCGTCTGGCTTGGGCGTTCGACCACGACTAAGATTTCTATTTCAAAAAACTGCGTTCCAGACTGAAAATTTTTGACGATTAAATCCTCGGTAGAGTCCCCTTGAAGTTGAGATGTAATATCTTTTCCGGACTTCGTTTGTTTCAATCTCCTTGCTAAAAGCAATTTCGCTTTCGCTTCATCCATCTTTCGAAACGAGACATTTACAAAAGAAGGAGCACTAATCTTGTCTAGAACATAGCCCCAGTCATATTCAGAAAAGGGCTCTAATGGTTGTTTTAATAGACGTATGACGCCAATACTCTTTGTACCAGTTTCAACAGATCTTTCGGTTCTGACCCAAGTAGAATGTTCTCGATCAAACAGCTTAAATACATCGTCATTAGAGAGGGTTTCTAACCTAAAACCGAATTGTTCAAAGAGCGCCTTAGCTTGAAGGAGCGCTCTAAATTGCGCTGGATCTGTAGTCTTCTTGTCTTGGAAAATAGTATTCTTAATTTCCGCCAAAGCTTTAAAGCCGCCGGTAAAATCGAAGTATAGAAAAATATTTTTTCTTTTAAATCCTAGGCTATTGACCGCGGCAGATCGAGGATACTCAGTTTCTAAATCTTTACATTGAAGAGGCTCCATTTTTATTCGTCCAAGAATTCTTGGATCGATCTGCCTCAACACCTGGACCAAGCGTATTCCAAAATCCTCAGAGTCTTGGGTTTCAATATCACAAGATCCAATTTTAAATCCCACTCCGCAAATGCCGTCTGTAGTGATCCAAATATTTAACCCTTGATATTCTTCAATATGTGAAAGAACTGGCAGCATTGCTCCCCCTAGTTAAGAGTCTTTGACCCCAATTTAGACTTTAAAAAGTCACGAATTGTTTTTGGTCGTGATTTTAGTCGAATACGTAGGAGAATTAGGAAAGCCGCGCCCGCAATTAGAAAAGCCAATAGCTCGAGTCCAAATGGACGAAGTACCGCGTGGGAAATTATTAAAACATACCCTAGCGCTCCTAAGTCCCAAACGGAAAGCCCTAACCATCCCGGACGCTCATTCAGCAGGCGGGCCCCCTTAGTCTTCATACACTGGCTCCAAAAATACGCCCAAGTAAACTGATCATAGCAGGTGCTCCAAGCACCGCTGCCGCACCGATGAGGCCACTAAAAAGGACCATTCGACCGATATGTGCAATTCCCAGGGCATACAGAATGCCGCCAATCGTAATTCCAATGCTAATTGCGGCGACTCCAATACGATTAAACATGGTTTGCGCACTTTGAGCCGCATCAACTAAGTCTCTTGCTAAAGCGATATCAGAGAAGCTCAGACACGCTAAACCAACAACCAGATAAATCATTAAATATTTCATTTTAGTTTCTCCTATTTTGAACTTGGTATAAGTGATGGAGGCGTTAGCTCCATAATTTTGTCTTGGTGAATGAGGCGATTGTCACCGTCTTCAATCCATTGATTAATTTCATATACTCGCCACTCACCTGGATTGATCATTGACTTGTACTTATTTGGAACTTTAGCCCCGAAAGTTGCCGGAGTCTGCGTGGCAAGTCGGGGCTCTCCAATCTGATCCAACTGAGTCTTCATTACTCGAATCTCCTCTCGAAGTTTTTCAGCCTCTTTATCTGGATCGTTTAGGTAGAGAGTTATGGCTCCCGCAACTGCTGCAGCCATTCCCCCATACATAGTTGAATAAGTCGTTTTATAGTCCTCTTTCTGCTGACCCAAAACTACACCTGTAGCACCAGCGATCAGCATGTTTTGAAAGACTCTTTCCTTTGTTGTGTGGGCACATCCCGTTGTCAGAGCAATGATCAAAATTCCAAAATTACTACTTACTCTCACTAGGTTTTTTTTACTGGCAGACATATTCCTGCTCCGATGACATTTTGAGACACACTTGTCCCTTGCCACCGGCTTGGCCATCCACCCCTTCTGGATAATCACGATCACAAGGAGGATTGACTACCTCGTTGGCCGGACCCATTGGTACCGATCCTCGGACGCCGGCCGGACCTAATTTTCCTTCTTGATTCAAAAAGCTAATATTTAAACTTTTGCCATCGGAAAAATTCACATTCAGATTTCCGGCGTTGCCACCATTGCCTCCGTTGGCACCCGCACATCCCGGATGTCGTCCGGGAAATGTAATAGCACCATTACGCCCATGACCGCCCTGCTCGCCTCGAAGAATGACCTGCAGGCTTCCTTTCGCCTTTTGCGAAAGAATATTAATTGTCCCGCCGGATCTGCCGTTTTTGTCCCAGAATGCTTGTGTTCCTTCTGGAAAATTTTGAACTAATCCGCCATCTGAAATGAACTCTTTAGTAACAATCGTCAGATTCTTATCCAACGTAGTTACGACTGCTTTATTTGTAAGAAAAACTCTGGCAGCTTCAATCTTTTGATGGTTCGCTAACTCTACCGGACCATCCCATAAAATATCCGTCGGAATTTTTACGAAAACCGGAATCGACGACGATACACGTCCATCGTCCGTCAATTGTTCTACGAGATAAGAAAGTTCCGATCCTCCGGACACCTGAGCATGTACAAACTTTTTGTCCGAACCGGACACTACACCAAGAATTTTCGATTGTTCCGATACTCGGACAGTACCCTGAGCGTCCGGCCAAGATAAATCCACTTCGTAAGAATTTGGTTGATCCGAACCAACAATCTCTACCGCGATTTGGTCCGTCGACAATTGTTGAATCCGTGGATCAATGGCCGGCTTTTCTTTTTTTAATTCGTTAGTACATCCGGACAATCCAAAATTTGACAATAGCAGGCCCGCGAGGAGCCATTGAGCTTTTTGCATAGCATCTCCCTTAAATAAGTTTTCAAAATGTGTCCGAAAATCGGACCACCCTCTTGAAATTTGGAGATGCTACGTGCTAAATCTTGAATGCATTTATCCGGTGCACGCTCATCCTCACTTGTGATTACAGTCACATTTTCCCGAGGGTGGGCTTTTTTCGTTTCTGGGCCTAGAAATACTCAGCGTTAGTTTTTAAGTAAAGCTTTATTTCATAATAAATACATATAGTTACGCCATACGTATTCATGAAAAATCATAATTATTTATAGAATTCTATGTTTTTATCTTGAAACTTATGTGCTTAAAAAGTACTCATTAAACCAAATTTTATGAGAAAGAAACTCAGCCTCGCCGAAAAAATCGCACTCCTCGCAAAACACTCTGGTGTGAGCCAGTCTGCCATTGCCGATCAAGTAGGAGTACCTGCAAGTCACGTGAATCATTTCTTCCGTGGCAAAGGCGACGTTCGCTCTGAACTCTTCATTGAAATTCTAAAGACACTCAACATTGACATCGAAGCACTGATCAACAAAGAAGTTGCTCGTATGAATGATTTAGATCTCGAAGAAAAACAAAATGCAGGCGAAGTTTTCGAGAGGCTTGTGAAGTCTTTCGATAAAACTGATAGAGAAGCAATCGTTCAGTATATTGACGGCTTCGCTGTAGCCCAGTTGGGTTCTAAAGCTAAGAAACAAACGAAAGTATTAAAAGAGTTAATTTAATTGGGGGGATCTTTGGAAATACAGACGCAAGCCATCGCCTCAGATGAATCTCTGAAGGTGAAGTTTAGGAAGGACTACAAATTCCTACGCTTTTATCTTCTGCCATTTTTAAAAGACTTTTCAGCTGACGTGCGCTGGATGGCTGAGAAAATTGGCACAAATGTCGAGCAAGCTTTTGAATATCAAGATTTGCTTATCGCTTCGGAATATTGGGTGCGTCATCCAAATGGCGGCATCTCTGTAAAAGAAAATTACCCAAGATTCAGAAAGAATTTCGACGATTTTTTGAATACGGCAGAGTTCATGACTCTCAATGCAAATATTAGCACGAGAATAACTGACGACGGACAATGCTGGTACGAGACATTTACGATTCCCACTACAAAAGAGCTTGAAACGGAATTCATTGGAAAATTAGACTCTCTTTTGAAGGAATTCAGAGAAAAGTCTGAGAAAACACCTGGCGACACGATTGTTTCTTGGTCTCAGATTTACACTCATGCCCTGAACGGCACGAACGCCAACAAGGAGGTACAACAATGAAATTCACCCTAGCAATCCTTACTGTATTAGTTCCGTTCTTCGTCCATGCTGGCGGCGGTGGTGGTCTTCGTCCGGGAATGGAATCTGGTATGGTCCGTCCGGAAATCGTATATCACTTAGGCGAGTCTAACGGCGTAACGTCCTTTGCTTTTGGACAGCTCGATAACAATGAGTGGAAAATCCAAAACATCACATTACCGACGAGTGAAATTGAGCTTGATTACAATACAAAACAAGCACTTCAGGTTTCTAAGAAGTTAAAAAATTGGGCTGAGGTAAAATAAATGATTCAATTACCAGGCCGAGTTAAATCGGTTAAGCCGACATTTCAAGCTGATTCATTTACTTGTCCGCATTGTGGTGTCTTCTCTCAGATGACCTGGTCAGAAACTCAAGCAAATGGCTCTAACAACTCCGAGAGAATTTGCCTTTCTAAGTGCGAAAGCTGTGATAGATTCGCAATTTGGACAGCATTTTTAACATATAATAGTGATAGAAGAGCAAACTGGAATGCAACATTGGTGCACCCAAGAAGTGCAAAACATCAACCACACGATCAACTTCCAGCCGACGTTAAAAGAGATTTCGAGGAAGCTGCCAACGTACTGTCATTTTCTCCAAAGGCTTCTGCAGCACTTCTTCGATTAGCTGTTCAAAAATTAATCCCGCATGCCGGTGAGACAAATTCAAATTTAAATGAAGCAATTAAATCTTTAGTTTCTAAGGGCCTTTCGCCACAAATTCAACAGGCTCTAGATATTGTTAGAATTACCGGAAACAATGCAGTTCACCCTGGTCAAATGGACGAAAAAGACATTTCTGAAATTGCAGACGCGTTGTTTGAAATCATTAATTTGATTTGTGAAGAATTCATTGCCAAGCCCGAGCGAATTAAGAGCCTTTATGAACGGCTGCCAAGTGAATCTCTAAAGCAAATTAAGCGAAGAGATGCGAATTAGGCATTAGTAGGCCAAATGAATCCAGAGGATATTAAAAACGCATCAGAAGCGATTAAAAATGCAAGCGCGTTTGGAATTGAAGCCATAAAATTCATTCGTGTATTAACTGATGAGCCCATGAAAGAGCTTTCTGGGATCCTTTCTGATAAGTTAAAATTTTATCGTTGGAGAAATCAGCAACAAATTCTTTTGAAAGCCGCTGAATATTTAAGATCAAATAACATCCTCACTAGAAAAATTCCGCTAAGAGAATTAATTCCACTTTTAGAATATAGTTCTATGGAAGACGAAGAGTTATTGCAGGATCTTTGGGCCGGGATTTTAGCAAATTCCGCAAATAGCAACAGCTCAAACCGCAGCAACTTGGTATTTATCGAAATTTTAAAAAGCCTTTCAAAAATGGAGGCTGAAATACTCCAGGTTATCTCTTCGATTCCAAATTGTATGAATCCAAATGGAGTAATTCTTACCACGTACTTACCTGCAACAGCTCAAATGATGACCCCGCCGCCATCAGGGGCCAGATCTTCCCTGTTGCCAAACGATGACGTCACATTAGCTTTGGCCAATCTCGACAGATTAGGATGTATCTCGATCGTAAAGTCGATTGGTGGGGATCAGATGTTTGAATTTATAAAATGTACTGAGCTGGGAATTAGACTAGTCCAAATATGTACTGTGGCAAAAACAGTCTAGTTCTAGCAATAGAAATGCTGAGAACAGTCCAACCACACAAATTTTAAAAAAACATATTTTTCAATTGACCGTACATTTCCCGTACTTTATTTCTATAGATGGAGGAGCACTAAAGGAGTTAACCAATGGGTTACTACAAAGAGCTCGACATCGAAAGAATTCATAGTGAAGAAGCTGAAAATAGGTTGTTGGCTTCTATTCAACCTACATTTAGCGAAGACTTACTAAGTGAAGTTTGCGAAACTTCTAACTTGGAATCCTTTCCCTATTCGCCATCTAAATCCGGAATTCAGTCTTTAGCTTTCTATCAGTAGTTGGTGGTGATTATATGGTTGGTCGTAGATATCAAGCCGATCCTCGGCTTTTACTTTCTATATGGAAGAAAGATGGCACTCTTTGGTATGCAGAACCAGACGATCTTCGTGCTGTTATTTTGGCAGAAGCGGCTCCTGAGGAATTAATACGATCTCGCATGGGATACGGTTATCATTTAATCCAAGAAGCTCTTGAAGGAAAAAGACTGAGTATCTGGTCCATTTCATTTATTGAACATGGAATATTGATACAATCACAAAATACAAATAGTCCTCTGAAATATTGAACACAATAAAATCATGATTTCAAAAACTCCAGAGGACAAAGCTTCTAATCAACCTTCAACAGTCTTAGCGCATTTAAAATAACGATAAGAGTCGCACCAGTATCTGCAGCCACCGCCATCCACATACTAGAATATCCTAATAGGGCTAAAGCCAAAAAAATAATTTTAAGAACCAAAGCAAAGCCAATATTAAATCTTATAATACCCAAAGCTCTTTGCCCTTGTTCTATTGCGACTGCCAACTGACTTAAGTCATCTTTAACTAGAGTTACATCTGCCGTTTCGACCGCAGCATCAGTTCCAGCAAGCCCCATTGCGATGCCAACTGTAGCTGAAGCTAAGGCCGGGGCATCATTTACGCCGTCCCCCACCATCCCTACATATTTGTACTTTTGAACAAGCTCTTTAACTTTTTCAACCTTATTCTCCGGCAAAAGATCACCAAATGCTGCATCAACGTTGACACTACTACCGATGGCAGTAGTTGTTCTTTGATTATCGCCACTCAAAATGACCACAGCTTCACAACCTAAACTATGAAGCTTATCTACGGAAAGCTTTGCGTTGGCTTTTAGCTTATCACCCAGCCAAATTATACCCATAACCTCTCCCTCGCAGTCCGCGTGGGGCTTATGCCCTACAACGATAACGGAGAGAGACTTATCTTCTAACTTCGCTAAATAAGACTCGAGCTCAGTGGAGCAAACTCCCAACTCATGAACAAATCGATGATTGCCAAGAAAATACTCATGTCCATCCAATTTTGCAAATACGCCTCTACCGTGTGCACTTTGCACTTCACTAACTGGGCTTGCAGATATTTTATTTTCTTTCGCATATCGAACTACAGCTTGAGCCAAAGGGTGATTTGAAGACGCCTCAATAGAAGCCGCAACCTTCAAAATATCCTCTATACTTTTGGTTTGATCCCAAACTCTAACAGAAACTACTTGAGGCGTGCCTTCAGTGAGCGTTCCTGTTTTATCAAGAGCTACTGCGCGTAGCTTTCCAAGACCTTCTAAAAACTTCCCACCCTTAACTAGAACCCCTCGTCTAGCCATTGCAGTGAGTGCAGATGCTATTGAAACGGGAGTTGAAATAACTAGCGCACAAGGGCAAGCGATCACAAGCAAAACTAAAGACTTATAAATCCAGTCATTCCAAGCGCCCTGAAAAACAAGAGGCGGAATCATCATAATTGCAAGTGCTAACAAAAACACGGCAGGAGTATAGATCCTAGCAAATTGATCGACGAAGGTTTGGAGAGGCGCCTTTGATTTTTGAGCGTCCTCTACAAGTTTAATAATCTGCGATACCTTCGAATCTTTAGAAAGCTGACTAACTTGAATATCTAGCACTGCAGAGCTATTAATAGTGCCGGCATATACGATGTCGCCAAAGGCTTTTTTAACCAATTTAGACTCACCAGTGAGGGCAGCTTGATTTACATCAGACTCTCCGGCCTTTACCGTACCGTCTGCGGGTATTAGGTCTCCGGCTCTTGCAACAACTACGTCACCAATTTTAAGAGATGAAGCTTCTACTTCAGTTAGTTCTCCGTTACCAGCTCTAAGTAAAGCGCTTTTAGGAGTAATTTTTAGCACTTCAGAGATAGCTTTTCTTGCTCTAACGACACTATACGCCTCAAGAAGTTCAGAGAGGGCAAATAGAAAAATAACTGCCGCGGCTTCTGCATAGTCTCTCAAATAAATGGCGCCTAAAGCAGCAACAACAACTAGCACATTCATATCAAGATGAAATTTCCGAAGAGCTCTAGTCGCTTTTGGAACAACTAAGATACTTCCAAAAGCTATGGAAATTAAGAAACCTGACATTGTCAGAAATTCAGAAACACCGTTTATGTAACTTATTACAAATGAAGCTAAAAACAATGCGCCCGAAATGCAAACATATAGAAGGCGGTGAAATGGAATCGTAACTGTCTTTCCTTCTTTAGAGACAACTTTGACGCCAGATCTATTAATTCGCCTCTCAACATCTTCTTTTTTTGTTTTATCGGAAAATACTACTTTCACAGTAGAAGACATCAGATTGGCTTCTACAATATAGATGTCGGGAGCTTTTAAGGAGCTATTGATTGCCGCTATTTCATCCGCGCAATCCATCCCACTAACTTTAAATTCTTCCTCTACAGCATCAGAAGGAAGGTTGCTTCGGTCATACCCGTTGTTACTCTCAACAACTTTCTTACTTGAATGACTATGAGAATGGTGATGGCCATGCCCGTGATTACAATTATCATGTCCCATAGGGAGCTCCCGTCATCTATACGTCAAACTACAAACTAATTCTGACCGCACTCTTTTGGATTAGTCTCGCAGTGTTTTTCAAGCTTAAACACATACCCTTCTTTTATCTGAAGACCATTGTCTGGCTTAGCAAACGACACCACTTCTTCAACTTTAGATAAAGTCAATGTACCTACTAAGCTAATCCTGCAACGACTTCCGCCTCTCGTGCCACCGTTACATTTATTTTCGTAGACATTAACTTTATCGCCAACATGAACGCCTTGCTGCGACCCGAATTCGATTTTTACATCCCCGTCCGGAGTTGTGTTCTCTGCTTTATGATAAGAGAGTGTGGCACAACCAGTTAAAAAAACCATTCCTATAGCAAAAACCAAAATACTTTTTGTCATGTGATACTCCTAATTAGTGCGCCACGCGCGCTTTAAATTTATGTTCAAAAATCGAATATAAGATTGGCAAAACAAATAACGTAAGTAGCGTTGAAGAAACGATTCCACCAATAACCACAGATGCCAATGGCTTCTGAACTTCCGCACCAATGCCAGTTGAAAGCATCATTGGCAAAAATCCAAAAATAGCAACAAGAGCCGTCATTAGCACCGGACGCAGACGAATTAAAGTTCCCTTAACAACCAACTCCTTACCTGACTTCCCTTCAAGCTTCAGCTGATTAAAGTAGTTCACAAGAACCACACCATTTAATACTGCGATCCCCGACAGCGCGATGAAACCGATTCCAGCGGAAATACTGAACGGCAAACCATTCAAGATAAGTCCGATGACACCGCCCACGAGTGCAAATGGAATGCAGCAGAAAATCAACAGAGTTTGGCCAACACTTCTAAATGCTGCAAAAATCATAAGAAGAACTAACCCTAGAGCGACCGGAGTCAATACTAAGAGTCTTGTTCTTGCCTCTTGCAGATTCTTAAAGTTGCCGCCCCATTGAACGTAATAACCTTGAGGAAGTGCGACCTCTTTCTCTACGATTTTCTGCGCCTCATTGACGAAGCTCTCCGTATCTCGACCACGCAAATTGATCAGAACTGCAGAGCGACGGTTCGAATCTTCTCGATTAATAGAACCAAAAGTCTCAGCAAATTTAGAGCTTGCAATGGTAGACAATGGGGTTGTTGTGTTTGAGCCAATCCCAACTGGAAGCGCCCGAATAGTCGCTAAATCTGAACGTTCTTCTTCACTCAACCTAACAACGATTGGGAATTTCTTTTCATTTTGATAAAGGTAACCAGCCTCCTGCCCGCCGAGCGCAATTGAAATCGTGCTCAAGATATCTGAGACACTTGCTCCATATCTTTTGACGGCCCCCTCGAGAGGCTCAACGCGCAATACAGGGCTTGTTCCTGCTAAATCGACCTCTACGTCACCGGCGCCAGGTACTTTGGAAACTACCTCTTGAATTTTCTTTGCAATCTCCATATTTTTTTGCAAATCAGGCCCAAAAACTTTGACAGCTACATCTGCACGCGTGCCTTCAAGAAGCTCATTGAATCTCATTTGAATGGGTTGAGATGCCAAATAAGACTGGCCTGGCAGATCTTTTTCAAGCCTTTCAATCATCGTTTTAACCAGGCTATCATAGGTATGCTTCTTACCTTGATTATTCGCACCCCAATCATTACGAGACTTAAGCATAATATAGGTATCCGAAATATTGACACCCATAGGGTCGGTTGCGACCTCACTAGTACCAATTCTCGAAAATACAGTGTCCACCTCTGGAAACTCTTTAATTATTCCCTCGGCTTTCAACTGAAATGCAATGGACTGATCAAGGCTGAGATTTACCGGGCGAATCATGTGGAAAGCGTAAGAGCCTTCACTGAGCTGTGGTAAAAACTCTGAACCTAAGCGAGCAAACAACACCCCACCCAAAATGACAGCACCCAAAGATAGAACGATGGCTGTCTTTCTGAATACGAATGTGGCCTCGAGAATCGGCTTGTAGGCCGCTCGAATCCAGCTCATAAAGCGTGGTTCTTTGTCTTCTGCCTTAGACGACAAGAATAAACTTGCCAACGCTGGCGCCGTTGTAAACGAGAGAACCAATGCTGCTAAAACTGCAATGGAGAACGTCGCAGCCATTGGCTTAAACATTTTTCCTTCAACGCCAACAAGCGCAAAGACCGGCAAGAAAACCATAACAACGATCAATTGACCAAAGCCGGCCGCTTTACGAATTTCAATGGACGCCTCTACGATCGCTTCCTTGACTTCGTGTACACTCAATTTACGCTTATGATGTTTCGCCCGCTCATGAATGAGCCGAACGCAGTTGTCCACCAAGATTACAGTTCCATCGACTATGATACCAAAATCCAAAGCACCAAGGCTCATCAGATTACCGGATATTCCAAGTGGTTTCATGATCAAGAATGTAACAAGTAGAGAAAACGGAATTGTAAGCGCTGTGATGATCGCGGCTCTAATATTACCCACGAGCAGAAAGAGCACGATGATTACAAGACCTGCGCCCATCAATAAATTATGCTCGACGGTGCCGAGAGTTGCATTTACTAGGTCAGAACGATTGTACACTGTTTCTAATACAAAGCCCTTTGGAAGAGTCTTTCGAATCTCTTCAACTTTGTCATGAACTCGCGTTGAAACAGTTCTGCTGTTTTCTCCAAGTAACATCATAACTGTTCCAAGAACAGTTTCTCGACCATTAAACGTCGAAGCTCCAGTTCTCAACTCTTTACCAAGCCGAACTTTTGCAACGTCTCCAATCTTTACTACCCTAAAAGAATCGAGCTGTTTTACAGGAGCTTGCTCGATATCTTCAGGCCCCTTAAAGAGACCAACGCCCTGAACTAAGAACTGCTCAGCTGTTTGAGATATATAGCCGCCACCAACATTTTTATTAACCTTTTCAAGGGCACTCACGATGTCTTCGAAGTGAACCCCATACGAAACCATCTTTTTAATGTCGGGCTGAACGTGATACTGTCTCTCAAAACCACCTGTAGTATTGATTTCTGCAACCCCTTCAACAGTTAGAAGGCGCGGTTTTACAAACCAATCCTGAACTTCCCGAATCTGCATCATTTGTTTCATGCGCTCTTCGGGATCATGAGATGGCTTCTCAACATCTAAAACGTATTGGAAAATCTCACCGAGACCTGTTGATATAGGACCGAGCTTCGCTTGGGCACCAGACGGCAATTCGGGCAAAACCCCCTGAAGCCTTTCTGTTACCATCTGCCTTGCACGATAGATATCAACCTCATCTTTAAAAACAATCGTCACTTGAGACAGACCGAATCTAGTGATTGACCGGACTTGCTCAACTCCGGCAATACCTCTCATCGCAGACTCAACAGGGTAAGTAATTCCACGTTCAATTTCTTCAGGCGCCAAGCCCTCAATCACTGTATTTACTTGAACCTGGTTATTTGTAATATCTGGTACGGCATCAATTGGGAGATGCTGAAAGGCAAATAGCCCCGCGGCAGCAATACCCAAAGTAAGGAGTAGCACCAAGACTCTATTGTATACTGAAAATCGAATAATATTATTAATCATAACAACCTCTAATGACCGTGCCCTTCATCACCGGAAGAAAATGCAGACAACTCCGCAGCACGTAAAAATCCAAGGCCAGTGAAAACGATTTCGTCTCCGCCTTTTAGATCTTTTGATTTAATTTTCATTTTGCCAATCGACTTCGAGATGATTTCAAAATCTACACGCTTGTAAAAACCATCGCGAAGTCTATAGATATTTACTTCTTCTCCTGAAACAAGAACTGCAGAACTAGGTATCTCCCACAACTGCGCACTAGATGAGAGTTTCAGAGTTTGCATAGCAAAGTTCTTGATAGCTTCTTTAGATAATTTAATTCCCTCATGCTCATCAGCTGATGTAATACCCTTATCTGGACCTACAGAAGGCGCAGCGGCCTCATCTTCCCCAGCCATTGAATAGAAAGGCTTCAAAACCATAAAAATACTGACTGCGATTAAAAATATTTTTCTCATAGAGCAAACTCCACTGCCTCACCGTCTACAAATCGTAGATCTAAATAGTTTTCTAGCGCTTTGAGTTCTCTTTCATTTCTGGTTTTCTCAAAATCCACTAGACTTCGATGTGCCTCGATAACCAAACTGCTTGGAACTAAGCCACGATAAAAATGTGACTCAATTTTTTTGTGACGCTTTTCTTGAGTCGCCCCGGTGGAAGCACTTTTTAACAACTTAATTGATTTCAGGTATTGCTTAACCAGTGCCTCCCTGAGAGTTTTCACTTCTTCAAGAGCTAAATTGCGCTTCATCTCAGCGGCCTTAAGATTCGCTGTTGCAGTTGCTCTTCCGCCTTGATTAGCGTTCAGAATTGGCAACGGCATGCTAATGTTTAATCCCACTTGGCTTGAAGTTTGATCGCCATCAGACACTCGTTTAATTGATGGACCAACACTCAATGATGGAAGTATTTCACTTCGAGCTTTGGCGAGCTCCGCCTGAGACATACCTATTTCCGCCTCATATATCGCAAGCAAAGGAGAGCCATTTACTTGGTCTACTTTCTCAGATACATCCGGCCACTTTACAATTTTCCCTGGAATGCTACCTCGAATGTCATCAGCACTTTTCCCCAATGTAATTTTAAAATAAGAACTAATCTTTGAAATTTCCTCCTCTAGTTCTTGCTTTTTAAAATTGTAATCAGACTTCGCGAGATCGAAGACCTCACTGGTTACTTCATGCTCAGGAGACAACTTCGGACGCTGTTGATATTGATGAACAAGTTTCGTAAAAACGTTAATTGACTCATCAACTAGTACAGACTCTTCATTCAACTGACGTAAGCGAGTTAGGTTTAAAATAACCTGTTTCCTAACTTCAGCGCGTGCTTTATTTAATTCCGCTTCAGCTCTCTTTACTTCAAATTCAGCCAAAGACTTCCTTGCAGATCGACCGCCTCCTACTTCAATAGGAAAAGCTAAACTCATATCTAGCTCTGATTGATTTTGACCCGCCGACTTACCCGCCACATACTCGGATGAAAATTCTGGATTCAAAAGTTGGGTGGCTTGATCGACTCCAGCTTTCTTAGCATTTAAATTAGACTCCGCCTTCAACACCTCAGGCGATCTACTTTCTGCACATAAAACGATTTGACTAGCATTCTTAACAGCATCACAAGGGTTCTCTGCAGCCAAAATAGTTATTGGGCAGAAAATCGTTATGAATGCCGCTATCCTTAAAAGCGACATAAAAACCTCTATAAAATGTGTTTACGAAAAAAAAAGACTCTTAACGAATGTTAAGAAAGCTTAGGAGGCTGAAAAGGAACGTCTAAGAAACGGCTATGTGGTCTCTCAAACTTCGTAGGATAGTTGATTTCCATAGAGTGCGAAAAGTTGACCCCAGAAATCAATGGCAAAACTAGATTTGGACAATGACCAAAGTGGCAAACACTTTGAGAACAATCATCGATAGGAGCACCTTTGCTATTTTGGGCTTTTTCAATGCTCACAATTTTAATAGTGCTATTTTGATACGAGGACGCAACTGATGCCCCGTCTTCATGTTCACAAACGACAAACGACGACAAAATGAGCGTGCTCAAAAGCAAACTAATTGAAAACCATGTAAGTAAGAGAAACGATCTACATTTTGTCACTTTGAACAATATACCAATCTTCAGATAGAGCATCAACATCTTACGCTGAAACAATCAAAATGAGATTATTCACGTCCTAATAACAACCTGGAGTAGCGACTCCAGGTTGTTATTAGCTATTAACTAAAAGCTCGCTAACATACTAACACTGTAAGTGATGTCTTCAGCGCGATATAAACTAGACTGTAAACTTCTTGAGTCAGGTTTGACTCCAGCTTGTCTTGTTGCAATCGAATTCGTAATATCCGGAATCAACAAAACTGGACCAAGAGTTATGTACATGCCAGTACTGATATCTACCGACTCATCTAGTAGTGTTAAGCTACTAGACTTCCAATCCTCAGTAGTCCCGACTCCTTGATAGAAAGAGACGCTGTCTGATAAGTTATATGACAAACTCACGCCGTGAATTAATGTAGAATGAGAAAATCTTTCTTTACCATCCTCACTAATCGATGACGGTGTAAATCCTTGTCGCGGATCGAAAAAGTAAGTCACTCCCCACTTAGGGTTCAAAGTCCAATTTACATAAGCAGTAAATCTAACTTTGCCATTACTTCTTTCAGCAAGAGCTTTCTCTGTCACTGGGATATAGTACCAGAACAAAGGCACGATCTCATCAGACCCCAAGATACCTTTAGTCTTAAACGAGTACGTCACCACAGTATTAGATCTCTCAAATTTACTTCCGTTGTCAGTATCTCTTAAATAAGTAAAATACTGACGAAAACCTATCTTTGAAGTATCACTTGTTTTGTAAGTTAAACCTAAGGCATTTGTCGTATTTACTGCAGCATGATTGTTACGATCGCGTATATCGGCAGCACCAACTTCCATTGCCGAAATCGCCACAAAACCGAAATTCGACTTTGGTTTTTCTGGATCTTTCGCAGTCGTTGTAGTTGTGGTGGTCACACTCGCCGCTGGAATAGACGTTGTCGAAGAAGTAGTCTGCTCTTGAGCAAACACTTTTGCCGACAACATAACAATCGGTAAAATAATAAGTTTCTTCATTATTTTGCCTCGCCTTTAAGAACTTCAAACTCAGTTTCTGCGCCAATTGCAGTACCTTGCTTAAATTCAACGGTAACAATTTCCTTGTTAACTCCTACAACCTTACCGATAGACGCGAGTTTACGAATACAATTAAGTCTTTCACGCTCTTTAAAGTACTTCGTAGTGCAAGTTTTATTTAAGGCAGTAACTTCTGTACCCGTAGCTGGACTGCTTTCATCATCAAATTTAAGCTTTACTTGAGTAGACCCATCTTCAAAGTGAACAGGGGTGTTTTCTGCGCGATGGTAAGTTGTTGTACATGCTGTAGTAACGAAAGGAAGGCAAAGTAATACCAATAAGTAGTTTTTCATACATCTCTCCGAGCCAAATGAATTGCCTAGCAATTGGTGGCAACCCAATTTGACGAATTTAATTTTTATTTAAAATAGGACCTAGTTAATCGAACTTAACTAGGCAATTGGAGGACGCTTTTGTGCTTCAATAATTGCGCTGAGGTAACTAAAGACATAGTCCCTGTGAAAATCTTGAATCTGAAGACCCAATGAAACAGATACTTCTTGTGTGTAACTAAAAGAACAATGGCCTGAGTGCCCGAAATGGCAAACATGATCACCTTGGGCATCATCAACTGGATCAGTTTGATGGGTTGAATCCATCGAAACGATAGACGAACCCACAGATTTTTCATTTTTATTAAAATTAGAATTGCAGTGAATGCCGGTCAGAGACGACATAAAGAGGATCACAAAAGTAAGAAAAAGTGCCACCGCAGCTTTCATTGCGAACTATTTTTAACTTTAATTTGTTGGAATTTCAACCATTTAAAATTTGGACCCAATCCAAAGCCCCTTAACAAACCCACAAACTACTGTTTTTACTATTTTTTTAAGAATTCAGATTCATTCCAACATCTAGTTTTTGAATTCAATATTGAGTTTATAACTAAATTCTCTAAAAAATATAAATACTTAAGGAGATTTTATGTATTCGTCCATTCGAGCTCTAACTTTTGTGTTCATAACTACTATTGCAACAAATGCAATGGCTGAAAAGATTAAGGACAATTCCTTCCTAATTGAAGAGGCCTACAACCAAGAAGCTGGAGTAGTTCAGTTTATCAATGGTTATCAATATTCGCAGCTAACAAAAGAATGGAACTATACTTTCACAAATGAGATCCCTATTCATGATGAGACACATCAATTTTCATATGTACTTCCGATGTCTAAAAAAGCCGGCCCACCTGAAGAGACCGGAATTGGGGATATTCTGTTAAATTATAGATATCAACTCGTGAATAACGAACACCTTGCTATGGCTCCAAGGTTCTCTTTAATCATACCGTCGGGTGACTACAAAAAAGGTCTCGGGAATGGCGCTGTCGGATTCCAATTTAACCAAGCTGTTTCAATCACAATAAATGACAAATGGACCAATCACTGGAACGTAGGGTTCACACTTACTCCAGATGCCAAAAACGCTAACGATGATAAAGCAACTCTCTTTGGCTTTAATTTTGGAACTAGTGTTGTTTACGATATTACAGAAAAGACAAATTTCCTTTGCGAGTTTGTCTTCAATAGCAATGAATCAATAGACAGCACCGGCCAAAAAAGCTCGGGCTCCACTTATTATGTCGCCCCCGGATTGAGAACTGCATTTGAAGTAGGAAAAGACACTGAGATTGTTCCCGGAATTGCCGCTTTAATTGGTGCAGGCCCTTCTGCTGTAGATCACGATACAGGATTCTTTGCTTATTTATCTTTTGAATCTAAATTGTGGTAAAAAAGACTACTTCTAGCCTTTTCTAAAAAAACTGCAGTTCCGACAAGAAGACATGAACAAATCACTAGTTTATGTCTTCTTTTATTTTAGTTTAGTATCATTACCATTTCACGCTCTCGCTCAAGATGAAGCTTCATTTTATCCTGAAGAGACCTCCGATTTTTCTATTTCCACGCAGAGCTGCAAAAAAGCTAGCACCAATCAATTGGCGATCGTGAATATAGGTAACACAAAAGCACAGACCTTTTACAATGAATGCCTTAAAAAAACTAATAGTTCAAAATGGTGTTCTCAAGTATTGCGACCGAATCCAGCTAGTATCGCAACTTTCAAGTGTACCTATGGCGACCAGCAACCACACCAACTTATCAATCCTCAAGACACAACTTGGAAAAATGCCTTCTATGGAGTTCAGCTTGTTCAAGAGCTTTCTAGTCTGGGAATAAACGCATGCCAGATCTATAATTGGTGGCGTCCTGAACCTTACAACGCTAACGTTGGTGGTGCTGCTGGAAGACACCCCTATGGAACATCTATCGACGTTAAATTCTGTACAAAACTTGATATGGAGAGAGCATTCGCAAAGTTATGCGATTGGCGCGCCCAAGGTAGACTTCGTGCCGTTGGTTACTATGGCACTACTTCACTTCATCTGGGAATTGGAGATAAGACTGCGAACACGTGGGGGAAAAGCTGCCCTAAATCTGCTATTTTTTAACCGATACTAAATATTTAGTCCCTTTGATTCATGAAAATGAATCTATCAACCAATTCTCAAATTTGAATACTGGTCTTACAAAATTCGTGGGTGTTTCATCCATCGGGGCCTGAATCAAAAATATCAAATCCTATAGCCATCTTTAACTTTAACTTCGAAATTGCTCTCCCGAAACACAATTGCGCTTTGCATAACCTCTAAAATTGACGAAAACAGAATATTAAGTAAACTCTCTTACGCTATTTGAACCGCAAAAGCAGGGATTCTTATGCTTGAAGGTATAGCCCACGCAAATCTGTTTCCAGTCGCACTTAAGTTGGCCAATGTTAATACAAAACAGGAGCAATGAAAAATGAGAGTAAAAATAAATATTGAAACCTTAAATTCACCAGCGTTTTTCGGATTTCTTTACCTTTTGCTCATCCCAATATTTGCTTGCATTTTTTCTTACCTACCCAAATATTCATTTCATCATACAACTATTCAATTCGAAAAGTCTGTTTTTGATGCTCGTAATACCGCAAGAGATGCTACCCTTGCTGCAATTCAAAGTTCGCTTAGCGAACGTCTTGATGGAAAAATTCTTGAAGTTGATGGGTTTACTATGAACCCAAAGGAACTCTACCTTCAGGATTTCGATTGCGAAGGTAGCAGCTGCAAATTTATGTTGATTGCAAATTTCAGAAGAAGCCCTCAATACCATATTCCACTTGCACTTGAAGTTGATATGTTTACCCCACCAATTACACCTGAAACTAGATTCGAAGAATTCAATCCTGGAGGATCAAATTTGCGTCAGGTATCTGTAATTCCTTGGCCACAAAATAGTTTACTTCAAATTGCCGAACGCGCTCCTAAGGTTAATCTTCAAATCTTGCTGAATGAAAAAACCGATCCACAACTTGGAACTGTCTTTGAGATAGATAATAAAATCGAATATAAAATTAGGGACTACAAATACGCCAAGGCTGGCTTTCCTTCGGAGATACAAAATAGTTTTTTGAGAATGCTGTACTTCAGCGCTTCAAATGTAACGTTGGGATTAGGAGATATTCTGCCTATAACTGATTTGTCCAGATTCCTAGTGCTCACAGAGACTATTTCTGGAATGATATTAATCGGATTATTTTTTAATTCTTTAACAACTAAAAAAGATTAAATTCTACCTAATAAGAGCAATGAAACCTTTATTGGATAATCAAAAAATGACAAACGATGAAAAAAGGAATTTTCTTTTCAATTCTTGGATTGGGCCAATATTCAATGAATTTGAACTAACCACCGGCAAGATCCTCAACGAAACTGAATTAGATTTTTATATACAAAATTTACTTACTTCATATGAAAAAGTAAGTAGACCACGCCTTTGGCTTGAGAAAACTATTGAAGCATCTCACCGGCTTGAGAATTCAGATCATGTAACTTCCTTGGATTTAGATTCCTTTTTTATTTGTATAAACGGAGTAATTGACGAAATTCCAAAATTTTATAGAAAAAATATTGATACATGGAAAGAACATGATCTTTACGATCAATTGAAAGCAACTAGTTTTGGCAATTTTATTGTCAAAATAGTTGAGGCAAGCGAATCCTTTAACAAAGAGTTTAGCGAAGACGAACTACTATATATTGATGTTCAACGCCAATTCTCGTCACACGTGAATCCAACAGGGTTTGAAATAAAAATCAATGTATCAAAAAACGGTGAAATCTCTTTAAACCGAAAATACAAAGACGGAAAGGACGCACATGAGGTGGATAAAGTTATTAGTGATATGCATAGAGCTCACACCGACCGATTGGGCGCTGCAATTTACCTAAAAAATAAATCTGTCGATTCCTTCAATCGACTTGTAACCGCTATTAGTGACTATACTACACAAAAATAGAACGATAATTTGACTTATTTAAAAATCGCGATGGCTGATATAATTGTCGATACTACTGCAACCCAAATTGCAATAAGACTAAGTTTCCTATTTTCTCGATAGCGAAGTAGTTCAACTCGTTCTCTTTCTTTTGAGGCACGCTCAATAGAAAAAGTTCGCATTTCTTCTAATCGAACTTTTTCGAGCTCACTTTCAGTTTTCATTCGAGCCTGAGCCGCGAGAGCCGCTCTTTGCTTTTCTTGATAGTCATAAAAGGCTGCCACATCTTTTGCAGATGTCATATGCCTAGAAGCTTCCTTCCTTTTCATCGGATCGTCTAACCCTAAAATATCTAAGTCATCGTGTCTGTTCATATAAATTGTCCTATATCGCAGGTTTCGTAGTAGTAAGTAGATAAAGCGATTCCTTATACTCTACTTTTGTGCAGGCTGACTTTATTTAAATAGAAATATATTTAAATCATATGCTATACATTGCTTATAGAGTCTAAAATTGAGAAAAAATGCACAGGTACTGGTATTTACAAGGAAAATATGGCAAATTCAGAGAATCGTGGTCAACCATTGACCAAAGCTGCCGATAAGAAGAAAGGCAGTAAAAAAGGAAAAAAACGGGCATCACAAGCTAGCAAAGCAGTTTTGCCACCAAAGATAGAGGCCGTTGACGTTAAAGCAAGTGCAGCAGCAAGAGCGAGTACATTACTATTTGATCCGCACTTGCATAAGAGACAAAAAAGTCGCCCAGGAATTACGGATATGGATATAGAGTATGCACTGAAAAGATGTCGACGAGATTGGAATGGAGATCGCTTTCACAATGGAAAGAAAATTTGGCAATATAGCCTTATTGGACCAAATGTTGACGGACACAACATATGTATCGGCGTAGAAATTCATGGTAGTGTTTTGGTAGTAACTGCATATAGAGTTTAAAAAGAGGAAAATATGGAAAAAGTTATTAAAAATTTTCGTTGGAATGGTTTTGGCTTTCCAGTTATTTTTTCAGAAATTCCAGCAGTTAAATTGAATGGTAAACTTGTACCAAACGTAAATTGGAAAATGGTTCGTACATTTGTTTTGGCCGCAATATGCGCCCAGCAAGAAACCGCTCTTACCGGAGATCAAATTCAATTCATTCGAAAACATTTCGAAATGACAATTCGTGAATTTGCAAAGTGGATCGGAGTTTCACATTCAATTATTGTAGAATGGGAAAAAAAAGGAGCAAAACCTGCTAAAATTGAATCACATACAGAATTTGTTTTGCGACTATATGCTATTAAAAGATGTCACGATGATAATCTTCCAATAGAAGCAGATAATACAATTGAAACCGCGGTAGAAAGCATTAAGCTCGACGTCTTAAAAAAGAAGGAGCGGGCAACTAAACCATTTCCGGTCAGACAGCTTTCACCTAGCTTTGCGATGGAAGCGACCTTGTAAAGAATTTTAATAGTTACATTGTTGAATTTGAAATACATCTATCTTTAAAAGAGTCGGCCCACAATCGCCGACTCTTTTTTCGTTTTCAATTCAAAGAAACGAGCAAAAGATCAGAGAACATGAATTTAGATTTCATCGTAATATTCCATTTTACAGCCGTATTAGGCATAGGCACAAAAGCCTGCGGCCCAGAAGTACATAAGCCTTTTCAGTGGCCTAATCGCTGTTTGCTACCCGTACAATATATGCTTCAGCCAAAGGATATTTCTTTACACACACGCAATGCCCCACGCCGAGCGACTTGATAATATTTGGATGAATATTAAATTCCTCCACCTCCCTCAAAGATTTATTTCCGGTTGGCAAATCCCACCAAAGCACCTTTGAGGACTGCATGGTTTCCTTCCAAGATTTTTTCGTTCCGGCCATCGAAGATATTAACTCTGCACTCTCGGGCCGCTTTTGAAGAAATGCATAAAGAGTTGACGTATTTCCCATTAACCGGCCAGCAAACTCGGGACTAATTCTCAACAAATCGCAAATTTCTTGATGTGAAACTACAATCGAAATTTTTGATGACCGAGCTCGATCAAGAAAACCAATGAAGTCCTCTTGAGCAAGATCCGCAAATTCATCGATAATCACTGTAAACGCTTGCCGTTGATTTTTTGACAATTCGGCGTCTATTCTAGCAGAGACCATTTTTAAATCCTGTAAAATAAAACGTCCAATCACTTTGGCAGTCTCACCATATCGACGAGAGTCTAAAAATACAAAAATAATTTTTCCACTAGAAATAGTCTCGAATAAATTTATTCCATCCGCCTCTGAAGTTATGAGCTCGCCAAAATCAGAAAGCACCAAAGACTCTAACTGAGTTCTTAAACCCTGGAGAGACTTAAAGTTATCACTGCTATTTAGAAAATTGTAACAATCTTCCAACGCAGCTTTAGCTCTTTGGTCACTTTCAGGAACTCTCATAGATATCTCTTCAAGAAATTCAGAATTATTTACGGCCTCAAGTACAGTACCTAAGTGAAAACAATAATTTTGCTTATCTCTTAAATAACAAAGTCCAATTAAGACTTTCAAAAGAAAACTGGCAGATTGATTTTTATAGAACTCTTCTGACCAAGTTAGAGCTAACATAATTTTATCACGTAGCTGAGTAGGCGTTCCGTCTTCAATTAAATTGTATGAAACTGACAAGTTCTGGTCAGTTAAAGAAAATATTTGAAGATCTTCTATACGTTCACTTGCTGCTACGAAATTTGAAAACTTTGAAATCGTATCAATATCACCTTTTAAATCGATAAATAGCAGCCCCTTACCCTGCTGGATACGCTGCTTAATAATACTTGATAAGAATACTGTTTTACCGTATCCAGACGCTCCAACAACATGAACATGGTGGTTAAGCTGTCTATCAGTTAATTCTTCTTTTCTCCAAAGGGAGCCACTAACCTTACCAATTACAACTTTTTCTTGCTGAATACTTTTCACCTTTTCCTTCTTTAGAGGTTTTAAGTTTCCGCCACCTCCACTCACCATCTCTTGAAAAGCTTTTAGCTTACCCAACCTCTACCTCTTTCCTTTTGGTATAAAAATCTGTCAATAGGATTATCTGAAACAGTTCGCCATATATTCTAGTTTCTTTAATTAGGAACCGCGCAACAGATTCCTTCGAGCATACAAACTGCACCCGATCGAAAAATTTGTTTTTCAAATTTGCAGATCGCATATGTTGAACATACTTTCGGATTTTATCTTGGTAGCGAGATTTTGCCTTAAGTGCTATCTCTAGCTCAAACGCGACTTTGACCTCCGAGGAAGTGATATAGATGGAATCGGGTATGTATTGAGAAGCTAAAACACCGGTAAACTCACTTGAAGATCTTAGTTTTCGTTCTGAAGCCCAAGATTTAATTTTCTCGTTAGACTCTAGAAATAGCCTTGCCTTCAACACCTCTCTGTCATGAACAAAAGTTCTTTGGTCAAATCCGCCGGAAGGCTTATTTACAAATTTCTCTGGGCTATATTGTGTAAGTGCATAGTATGCTTTGAACGTTGCCGTAAAACATCTTGCTGGTTCCGAAAATGGTCTCACCGAATTCAGAAACTTAGCCTTTTCCAATTGCATGAGTCGCTTCTTTGCCCACAAAGAACTTCTAGCTTGCTCGTTCGACAATGTAACTTTGAAATACTTTTCGAATACTTCTTCGACTCCCGCAAATTTCATATCCATTATAAATTCGAGAATTTCAAAATCTCTATCAGTTAGAATGACTTTCTTAATTTTGTTTCTCGTCTCCGGATTCTCTCCCAACACTCTACTCATTGCTAATTGCATATCAAATCTCCTTAAAAGTTAAGTTTGCCCGCCCTAATCCATGTTCCAAGCTTGGGCTGACTGGCGAGTTTCCTCTGCTGACCACCTGACCTCGTAGAGGGCGGGTGGTCAGCAGAGATAAGGAAACGAGCCAGTCAGCCCTCCCCAGTCCTATCGAGGGCTTACAGGGCGGGCCTGGTCCCCAAGATAGGAGTTTTGCGAGATGGATAAAAAGATGAGTGGATTTGTAGAGGGTGAAAATCAGTCAGCACAAACTCAGCACAAGTTAGCACACAGGAGTCCCTGCATGTCCCTTGACGTCCCTAATGCTGAAAACAGCCTGGTTAACCCATTGATTCTAGGTTTAGTGAAGTTTCTTATACTTAGTTTTTTTAGATTTCTCGGTCATTTTTCTAGGAAAGAAAAATGGGGTGACTAACGGGACTTGAACCCGCGACCCTCGGAATCACAATCCGATGCTCTAACCAACTGAGCTATAGTCACCACAAAGAGTCCGTTGTTATAGAGCGTCTCGAAGCAAAGTGCAATGGAAAATTTCGCCGAGTAAGGGCTTTTTTATAGAAACCCCTCTGCGCCTAAATAGCCGATTTTACGGCAAAAATGATGAATTAATAGTCACACTCTTTAACCACAGGGCGGACTCCACAAAGAGCGCCGGCCTTGTCTTTAGGAACTTCGGTCGCCTCTGCCCACTCCCCGTTGGCGTTACAGCGCTTGCGCAAACACTGCACTTCCGCAAGATCCAGGCGACAGGCTTTCTTCTCTTTTTTCGGGTTGTTCTCACAAACCCAGGCGCACTGGTTCAACCGGCCGTCAGGCTGCGCACAGATCGCATTCTTGTCGTGCGGTTTTTCTAACGCCTTTTTCTCGGCCGCCTCTTTTTTGTGGCGAGCCTCGGCCTCTTTCTTTAGACGCACTTCCGAGTAGAGATTCTTTTCCTCCGCCGAAAATGGCTGCACAAGGCCCAATTTCCCCCGCGGGATTTTTTTACCCTTCAAAAGCACATCGTAAACGATCTCGTCGTTTTCGCGCACGCCTTGGAACTGCACCTTTTGGCCTTCCATCACCAGCGCACTGTCTTCGGCATTCATCGCTGAAAACTCCATCGAGCCTTTAATGACCTTGGCTTCGGCAACGGCCGTCTTGGGATCGTAGCGCAAAACCACGTCACCCACGGGGCTAATGAACTCAAACAGGTCCGACCGTAGAGCAATGTTGTACTTTTTCCCCGGCTCTTCCTTCCAGCGGATCGAACCGAATTTCAAAACCACTAAGGGACTGTCGCCGGTCTCCCAGCTGATAGAAGGGAACTCGACACGGCTATTTGGTAAAAGGCGCAAAGTCCGGTGCTCATCGATTTGCACCACGACCTCGGACTTTTCCGCCGTCTCCAGCGCCGCCTGTTCAATCAGCACGTGCTTTGCTTTCAGCTTTCCATCTTTTTTATCTTTATCAGTCCAATGCACTTTGCCTTGGATCTCCGTCACCAGCGGATACCTCGGAGCAGCCCCCGCTGCACTCACCATCAAGAAGGTCGTAAAACATAAAGTAAAACTTAAAGTTCTCATGCTTTCTTCTTTCTCATCTTGATTTCCCAGAGTTTGGCATGGCGAAGGAAAATCGAATACCCCGCCCCCACCGCGATGATAAATCCCGGGAGGCCATCCAAAAAGCCGAGCTTTAAGAAGTAACATTCCACAAACTTGGACCACGGTTTAAAGATGAGTTTTAGCAAAGAAAAGTTCTTCCCGGCGTTGGCCAAATTCCCCGCGCCAAGGCTGGAGTACTTATCATTTGTCAGCACCTGATCGCTCAGATCCTCAAACACCCAGTGAAGCATGTCATGACTTAAACGCTCTTTAGACTTTACTTGAACTTTTTCATGTAAGGCTGCTTCCGACCACTGTGAATGCTTACGATTAAATAGCCTGAGCTGCGCATCCGGGTACCATCCGCCATGGTTGATCCAGCGGCCGAGGTGATAGCTCCGGCGTGGAATTTCATAGCCCACTTCAGGATTCAGATTCGCAAACTTCTCAAGAATTTCTTGCTGCAACTCAGGGCTCAGAGCCTCATCGGCATCCAGCGACAGAATCCAGTCGTTTTTAGCCTGAGAAACGGCAAAAGCTTTTTGCGGGCCATAGCCTCGCCACTTTTCTTGGATCACCTTTGCGCCCAAGTTTTGAGCAATTTCAGCCGTCCGGTCGGTAGAGAAACTATCCACCACCACAACATCGGAGGCAAAAGGCACCGAACGCAGACAACGTTCGATATTCGCTTCTTCGTTGAGGGTCACAACTACAAGACTTAACGGTAAAGCTTGGGGCAAGTTTGTCGACATCTTTTAAAAGTCCCAACACTTCAATGTCTTGTCAAACATAAGTCGAGTCGTTAACATCTTACTTTAACTAGAAAGGAAGGTCTCATGAGAGTTTTATTCGGCCGTTGGACACTCATTATGGGCATGCTGCTTGTTTCGTCATCATCTCTAGCTTACCTCACCATCAGCGAGACCGCGGAGCTTCCGCCTGCGACTTACTACCAACTCGGTTTTGAACCACAGTTTTTGACCAACAAAGGGGGCGGCACCAACGTGACCGCGTTCTTTGATGCTCCCTTTTCTGACTCAACCTCAGGACGTCTGTGGCTGGGGGCCGGTGTCATCGACTTTAACGTCGGAGCGACCTTCAAGTACGTGCCATTTCCGGATGTTGATAACCAACCTGGAATTGGTTTCCGTGCCGGCGGTTTCTTTGCACGGAAGGATTCAGAAAACTTCCTAACTCTGCAATTAGCACCTATTTTCTCGAAAAAAGTAAACACCGATAACGGCCTGTTTACTCCGTACGCGGCGGTGGCTCTGGACTTCACCAACACCAAAGAGAAAAACTTCACCGGCTCACAAGTCGTGTTCGGTACAGAATATAAATCGCCTGAGATTCCAAAAATGTATTTTGGCCTTGAAGCTGGAATCGAACTCAACGATTCTTATTCATATATCTCCGGGACTGTGACTTTCCCGTTTGATTCCAGCAAAGGACTTTTTGAATAGTATGGAGCTTTTCTCTTGGTTAACGAAATCCGACTCTAACGCTGCTGCTGATATTTACGTTGACCTGGGGACAGCCAATACGCTGATCGCCGCTCGCGGAAAAGGCATCATTCTCAACGAACCTTCTCTGATCGCCTACACCCAACCAAGCCCCGGCAAAAAGAAAATCATGGGCGTCGGAGTCGATGCCCAAGAGAAGCTCGCAAAAACCGCGGGCAATATCATTGCGCAAAAACCCATCCGTGACGGCGTGATCGCTGACTTTGAAACCACTCAGACGATGCTAAGACACTTCCTCAGCAAACCGGGTGTGAAATCTGTCTTCTCTCGCCCACGTGTTGTTGTGTCTTTGCCTTATGGCGTGACGGACGTTGAAAAGCGCGCCGTGGTTGAAGCCTGCAAATGGGCAGGCGCTAAGCAAGTATTCCTGATCGACGAGCCCATGGCGGCGGCGATCGGTGCCGGCATTCCAGTGAAAGCTGCTAAAGGCAACATGGTGATCGACATCGGTGGTGGCACGACGGAAGTGGCCGTGATCGCCCTTGCTGATATCGTGTACTGCCAAGCGGTTCGCGTTGGTGGTCACAGACTTGATGAGGCCATCGCAGATTACTTCAAACGCTACAAGAAATTCATTATCTCTGAAGCTACGGCGGAGTACTTGAAAGTTTCTATCGGCACAGCCGTTCCTAAAAAAGACATTCACACAGCCACTGCTAGCGGCCGCGATGTGGATACGGGTTTGACGAAAACCATCGAAGTCTCTTCCGAAGAAGTCGGCTTTGCGATGAACGATGCGATTCAAGAAATTATCGATGCTGTTCACAGAGCGATTGAAAACACGCCGCCAGAGTTGGTTTCAGATATCATTGAAAATGGCATCGTCCTTGCCGGCGGCGGCGCTTTGATCCGCGATTTGGATTTACGCATTCAAAACGAAGTGCGCCTTGAAGTCCGTGTCGCTGAAAGTCCACTGACTGCGATTGCTAAAGGCGGCGAAGCTGTTTTGAGCGATCCAGAGCTCTTAGAAAAAATCCAACTCGAAATCTAACCCCTGAACCAAATGGTATAATAGACGACTCGCTCGTATATTATACCATTTGCAAGAAACACCCACTCTATCGAGTCGTCTATAAGACGACCTTCTCGTCTTATAGACCATTTACCCCAAAGACTCTCTATTTCATATCTTCACGAAGAAGACGGCGCAGAGTTTGCGCGACAAAGCCCACTTTGCCCTCACCGATTTTCTGCCCTTCGTACGAAGTCACTGGCAATACATCCAAAGTAGTCCCCACCATCATGACTTCTTTGGCAGAGAGTAAGTCCTTCTCATGCAGATCTTTTTCAACGACACCCTTGACTTGGCCTTGGCGAACGAGATCGCTTGCTAAGTGCAACGCTCGCATCATCGTGGTGCCACGCAAGATCTGACGTAAGTGCGGACGCACAAGCTCGCCATGCGAGTTCACAAGAATGATATTCTCTGTACTGCCTTCAGTGACAAACCCCTGAGAGTCAAAACCGATCGTAAAATCCAACTTTCGATCCACGGCTTCTTTTTTCATCATCACATTCGGAAGATAGTTACAGGACTTAATCACTGCAAACCAAGGATCTTTCGGCGGCACCGCGCTTTTACCAATCAGCGCCCCTTCAGTGTATTTCGCTTCAGGCATGGCTTTAAAAGCCGTCACGACACAATACAATTGCGTGCCGACCGAGTCGTAAGGATTTGTCGTAAAACCACCCGGCCCGCGCGCCATAAATAAACGCACGATTGCGTCACCGGCTCCCGACGCCTTCACCGTCTCGTGCACGATCTCCACGAGCTTTTCGCGTGAAAAAGGCCACGCAATTGAAAGCTGAGCCGCTGAAGTTTCAAGACGATCCAAGTGGTCGTTCATGAGGTATACCTTCCCCTGAACGACCTTCATAGCCTCAAACACCCCATCACCACGATGGACCAAGTGGTCATCCACAGGAACCATCATTAAAGAAGGATCACGCACAATCCCGCCATACCAAGAAGAGTACATCGCGAGATAAGTCTTTTTTTGTTCATAGGAGTAAAGGCTTAGTTTTTTAAAAATATCATCGGACGACAGAAGAGGAATGCTCACAAAGACTCCTATTTACGGTTCCAGTTTTAAAACATGCGGATGAGTACGATGTCTTATGGTAATCGCTTTAACCTGCGGAGGAAAATAATTTATGCGTCACTGCCTGGACCATAAATAGCCGCGCTGACGCAGGGAGCCCATAGTAATGTGATTAGAATCGCAAAAGATTTAGTGGATACATCACAAATCGTGCGTGACGCAGTGAACTCTGGTGAGGTAAAAATTCAGACAGCTTTGTATCACTTGAGCTCGGGAGTCATAGAGTTCAAATAACCAAAAAGGGAGGCCTCCTGGACGCAACTTCTTCATCACCACGCAAAATTCTGATGACGACGGCTCTCCCCTACGCCAATGGTTACATCCATATTGGCCACTTAGTGGAGTACCTTCAAGCCGATTACTGGAACCGCTTCCAAAATATGCGCGGCCATCAGTGCACTTACATCTGCGCTGATGACACCCACGGCACACCGATCATGGTAAAAGCCCGCGAACAAGGTATTACTCCAGAGCAGCTCATTGCAAAATCTTACGAAGAGCACACGGCGGACTTCCGCGACTTCCAAGTGGAGTTCGCTCACTATGGTTCAACCAACTCAGACGAAAACCGCAAGCTCATTGAGCACTTCTATGCAAAGTTCAAAGAAGGCGGCCACATCGTCACGCGCGCAATTAAGCAGCTCTATTGCAATCACGATAAGATGTTCTTACCAGATCGCTTCGTAAAGGGCACGTGCCCGAATTGCGGCGCTAAAGACCAATACGGCGATTCTTGTGACGTGTGTGGCGCAACCTATGCTCCGTCTGACATGAAGGACGTGCACTGTTCACTTTGCGGAACTCCGCCGGTTTTGAAAGACAGCGAAAGTATTTTCTTCAAGCTCAACGATTACAAAAAATACCTCGAAGAGTGGATCCCAAAACACACAGCGACTGATATCGGCAAAAAGATGCTCGAGTGGTTCAATGAAGATCTTCACGACATCGACATCTCCCGCGATGAACCTTACTTCGGCTTCCCGATTCCAGGAACGAATAACAAGAAGTTCTTCTACGTGTGGGTGGACGCCCCGATGGGTTATATGTCTTCAACCGAGCAATGGGCTCGTAAGCAAGGCAAAACCTTGAACGACATTTGGCAGGACCCTGCCCGTGAAGTTTATCACTTTATCGGCAAAGACATTGCCCGTTTCCACACGATCTTCTGGCCAGCCTTCTTGAAGGCGGCGGATTTCCGTGCGCCAAATCACGTCTTCGTTCACGGTCACTTGATGGTGAATGGCGAAAAGATGTCGAAATCAAAAGGCACTTTCATCGCGGCTCGCACTTACTTGAATCATTTGAATCCTGAATTCTTGCGCTACTACTATGCAACAAAACTAAATGGCACGGCCGAAGACATTGATCTCAATCTTGAAGACTTCGTGACTCGCGTGAATTCAGACCTCGTGGGTAAGATCACAAATCTTGCCTCCCGTGGCGCGCAGATGCTGAAAAAGAAAATGGACGGTGTCATGACATCTCCGGATGCTCAAGGGGCTGATCTCATTCGCTATGCCCAGGAAAAATCCGAAGAGATCGCGAAATACTACGAGGCTCGCGATTTCGTCAAAGCGACGAATGAGATTCGCGCGCTTGCGGATAAAGCCAATCAGTACTTTGACGAAAAAGCTCCGTGGAAAACTCTCGAGGCCGATCCAAAAGGCACGAAAGAGGTTTTGACGACGACTTTGAATGTCTTCCGTATTTTAGCAATTTATCTAAAGCCGGTTCTTCCGCATTACACAGCGAAAGTTGAAAAACTCTTCGGTGAAAAGCCTTATCAATGGGCTGACACGAAAAAGGTTCTCACAAACGCGACAATTCAAGATTACGAACATCTTGCAAGCCGCGTAGAAGCTGACAAAGTGAAGGCCATGGTTGAAGAAGCCAAAGCCTTGAACGAAAAAGTCGCGGCTGAAAAGAAAGCCGCCAGCACGGCAGCACCAAAGCCAGCGGCAGCTGCAACCTCTGCTAGCACAGATGGCAAGTCCGGCGAAATCACTTTTGATGACTTCATGAAAGTCGATCTCCGCGTGGGCACCGTGGTTGATGCTGAAGAAATCAAAGAAGCTGATAAACTCCTTCGCCTCAAAATTGATATTGGCGGTGGAGAAATCCGTCAGATCATCTCCGGCATCAAGGCTGCTTACGCACCTGACAAGCTCAAAGGCCGTCAGGTTTTGGTCTGCGTGAACCTGGCTCCTCGCAAGATGAAATTCGGCATGTCTGAGGGCATGGTGCTCGCAGCGGGTGAAGGCGGCAGTGACCTGTTCGTTCTTTCTCCGGACGCGGGCGCCAAGACCGGTCAGCGTGTAAAATAATTTAAACCGAGCATACTGTTTGCAATACCACTCCCTGTTTTTCCAAAAGAAAACAGGGAGTTTTTATGTCCGGCCATTCGGAAATCGTCCGCGACTACGTCGAACTTCGGAATTATCTGGCGCAAAGCCATCCCCAGCCAAATATGGAGTTTGAAATTTGCTTCAAAATTAAATCGGAAAGCCTTATCGCTTTTAGTTCGCAAAGCAAGGTGGGCTCTGAAATTGCGAAAGTTCAGCCTATATTTTTTCAGCTATACACACCTCACTATGGAGTGCGGTTTGAAAGCTATGCTTCCGATCTCATCAAATATGTTAATGATAATTACAAAAAAAATGGCGCCCCCAAAGATCCGGTGGGAAGAATACTTCATCTATGTCAAGAACATCGCAAGAGCTTAAAATTAAAAAGTGGATATGAGCCTATGAGTTAGCAAGAAATTTTATAATCTGTTGCCAGTCTTTGCCGATTTCAAAACGGCGTTCAGCAACAGATCTTTCGCGAATATTAAAATCATCCACTTCGCGCAATACCCACTGCCCTTTTTCCAAAACAAACTCCGCCATCATCTGTGGCGCGCGAATTCCCAGGGTTGTTTCGAAAGGATCAACCTGAACGAAGCCATAAAACAAACCTTCGCTAGCGGCCTCCATAGCAAAATCCCATTGGTCGCCGTCAAAGACCCGGTTGTCTTTTCTAAACTCAAATACGCCCGGGCTAGGTTCTTTGATCTTAAAATGCATCCAACCCTGATCATGAGAAAACTCCTTGGGGTCTACTAAAAGCCCCAAGAGTTTAATCAGTTCATAGTGATCAGCGGCGGTCATTTTTTCCAGCATGCCTCCCTTTTCGGCTGAAATAGGCGCCTTTTAAAGGCTAAGAATTGACCGAGGACCCTGTCTCGGCCTAAAAGATTCCCTATGAATCCTAAGGACTTAAAAGCCCTTCAACACATCCATAAACTCATGCTGGACCTTGAGAAAAAAGGCCCGAACCCCCGCTTTAGTCCAGAGGAGCTCAGCCCTATCCAAGAAGCGCTACAAGCCTTCGTGAGCCACGAAGAGCACGTCTTTCAGAAAATCGGCGCGATCGCTCCGCATCTGCATGAGGGCATGACGCTCAAACAATTCACTTCATGGATCGTACCGATTGAGCGCCTGCTGCAAAAAGAACTGCGCGATGATGAGTTTCTGATTTACTCCGAAGACGGCACCGCAAAAGCCGTCGAAAAGATTCCTCTTGTTTTCGTTCTTCATAACTTACGCTCGGCTTTCAACGTAGGTTCGATCTTCCGCACCGCTGAGTGCTTTGGTGTCAGCAAGATTTATCTCTGCGGCTATACGCCCCTGCCGACACAAGACAAGCTCGCTAAAACCTCGATGGGAACGGCCGAGCTGATTGAATGGGAAGAAGTTCTTAGGCTCAATGACGTTCTGACTTCGCTCCGTGCGCAGGGCTATCACGTCGTGGGCCTTGAGACGACCTCGCACGCAGTTCCTTTGCAGAAGACCTTTGTTCAAGGTCCCACGGCGTTTGTTCTCGGCAATGAGCGCTTCGGTATTGATCCCGAGTCGCTAAGCCTTTGCAATGAAGTCCGTAAAATTGAACTTCGCGGGCAAAAAAATTCTCTCAATGTCAGTGTGGCGGCTGCGATTGCGACTTACGAGTTTTCCCGCCAGTGGAGCTCATCAGGGAATTCTGCCGGGAGCCCGTCGTGAATTTCGAGCCAATTGGAACTTACCATTCCGATGCCAAAGCTCCTTACGAGGCCGCTCGCCAGCCGCTCGATCGCATTGCCACTATTGGCGAAATTCGCTTACAACCTGGCCAACAGTTTGAACAGGCCCTTGAGGATCTCGAAGGCATTGAGCGCCTGTGGCTCATCTATGTGTTCCATCACAACACGACTCACTGGAAGCCAAAGGTCCTCCCACCACGTGGCAGCGACAAAAAGGTCGGCGTCTTTGCAACACGTGCCCCCTATCGTCCGAACCCGATTGGCATGAGTTGCGTAAAGCTTCTTAAAATCGACGGCCTCAAGATTTATGTCGAAGGCGCAGATCTGCTGGATGGCTCTCCGATCCTTGATATTAAACCTTATCTTCCGTATGCAGACGCCTTTCCGGAGTCAAAAACCGGCTGGCTAGGAACTCCGCAAAAGTACGCAGTTCTGTTATCACAGTCGGCGCGCGAGCAGATTGATTTCCTGAAGTCCCGTGGAGTTTCTCAGCTCGAAGATTTTATTCTCAATCAGCTGGAGTACGATCCGACAAATAGTGATAAAAAACGGGTCGTCGCTGACGGCGATGACTTTGTGCTGGCCTATAAAACCTGGCGCATCCGTTTTTCATTGAACGAAGAAAAATCCGAAATCACCGTGAAGGGCCTTTTCTCCGGTTATAGCGAAGCGGATCTGGCAGAGACTGCAGACCCTTACGCAGATAAAAATACTCATAAAGAATTTTTAAGACGCTTTTAGCACGGCTTCGTGCTCTTGATCGGAAATCTTTTTCCAGTTACGAGACTGCTTCACCACGGGGATGCAGAAGATCACACGCAAAAGCGCGCCCCCGGCAAACAGACTCCAGTAAACCGTCTTCTCCGCACCAAAAGCACTGAGCACCCGGGCTCCGAAGAAAGTTCCGATAATGATGGCGAGTGAATTTAAAAGATTATAAATCGTAATCACCGGAACCTTCTCGTCTTGGCGAAGGTCTTTAAAGAAAACCAGCGACAGGCCATTTTCAAAGCATGCCCAGCCCATGCCACTCATGATTTGCAAAGCCACCACGTAGTAGTAACTTTCACTCACCGCCCAGAGTGCCGGCAGTGGCGACACTAAAAGCAGGCCCGCGATCATGACCTTAAAGCCGTCAAAGTTGCCTTTAAGACTTTGCATAATAGATAAAGAAATAATCTTACCCACCATCAGAGCCGCAATGGCCCCCATGTACTGGCCGTAATTCATTTTCATTTGCGCCAGCATGTAGGGAGTAACAAACGGAGAAGACACGTAAACCGCGATCTGATACGGCACCAGATACGCAAAGAAGCGCTTCTTGTGCTTTCCGCTCCAGAAGACTTTCCAGGAATCTCGCAAACGATGCACTTGATCTTTCAGCACCCACTCGCTCTGATACATTTTCCTTGAAAGAACCAGCGACGACGTCAGACGACAAATAAACGCAAACACAAAGAGCATCGTAAAGACCGAGGTGAACGGGCCGAGAGAGACTTTGTTGTGCAAAGCCACTCCACCGCCGACAATGCCAAAAAGAATTCCGAATTGCTGAATGCGATTGCGAACTGAGAAAAACTTGCTACTGCGATTTTCCGGCACGAGCTGCCCCATCCAGAAATTCCACGCCGAACCCGCCGAGAAGCCCGCTCCCCAATACAGTGTCAGAATAAAAAACATAATCCAGAAATTCGGCGCCCGCGTTGCAGAGAAATAAATTAACGGCAAGAATGCCGTGGCTTGCAACGCTGTTGAGAGCACCACCCAGTACTTGTGTGAATGAACTTTATGAAGGAGTCGCGGAGTCACAAGTTGCAGAAGCGCGCCACTCACAAGCGGCAGCGAAGCCAGAATTCCCGCAAAGGCCTCGCCCATTCCGATCGACAGCGAGTACGCCGGCAGATAGGATTCCCCGGCACCAACCATCAAGCTATAAAGAAATGCATCCAGATTCGAAAGCTTGAGGCTTTGCTCTGTACTACGAACGCTTCGACCGAAAATCATGGGGAATCACCTTGGGGTTCTTACGAAAGATGATTCTATTATATCCCGGGTTTTCAAGACTGCTACGGATTTAAAAGGGGCTGGCCCAAGGTCTTTGCGCAAAACTCCACGCGCCGGCACCGAGCGAGTAGAAGAAAAGTAGCATCAAGCACGAAGCCGCGTAGCTAAAAAGAATGAGAAAGCCATCGTCTTCCAACTGAGCAAAAACAATCGACAAAATCACAATCGCAGGAACGGTGTTGCTAAAGGGAATCGGCAAAGGCAACGCCAGCAAGAATGCGCTCACAATCAGAAGTAACAAGTTAACGAACCGAAACGCGCGAGCGCGGGTTAAAAACAACAGTCTAGGATGCAGGTATTTTTCCAGACGCGACCAGATTTTCCGGGCAATTCCCGAAATTTTATGCAGAGCTTTTTGCGGGATCTCACGATCGCGAAATCGCCGTGGAATCCATGGTTTCTGATTTAAAAACTGCAAGGTCGAAGAAATGATAATGATGATTCCGATGGGCGTGGAAATTCCCGGCAACGGGATTGGCTGAAGAAAGAATAGACACAAAAGCAGAATGAGAACTCCATGCCCCATCTCGCCCAATAAGTCGACGAGCTCTCCGAGCGTAAGGCTTTTGCTGGTGCTCTCTGCCTCAATCAGCGCAATGGCTCTGAGCAAGCGACTTTCTTCTCTGGTATTTGCAGCGTGAGACTCTTGTTGTGTTTCTGCCATAAGTTCAACTATAGTATCCTTTTTAGGGAAGGCTATGACAGCGAAAAATGATCAAGATTTACTACTGAGTCTTGCACAGGGCGATGACAGTGCGCTTGATCATTTTTTTAAACGCCACTCTAATAAAGTCTATAACTATGCGTTGAAACGCGGCCTCAATGGCGAGCAAGCTCAAGACCTGGTTCAAATTGTTTTTATGCAAATTTATCGGAAGCGCTCAAAATACAATCCAAAGTATGCAGCCCTGGCATGGCTTTATGTGATCTCCAGGTCAGAGCTAAAAGACTATAGATTACGCGAAGTTAAAGATTTTGCAGAATTTGACGATTCCGTGTCACAAACCCCATCACAAGCTCCTAATAGAGAGCAGAGTGAAGAGGTCTCACATATCATGGCGGATCTTTCCGACAAAGAACGCCAGATCGTTGAGGACCGATACATTAACGAACTTGAGTACGAGGAAATTGCTAAAAAACTCAACGAAAGCGAAAGCAATATCAGGCAAATCGTCAGCCGGAGCTTAAAGTTTCTACGCAAGAAACACGCTGGCAAAATCACTGGAGGTGACCTATGAAAGATTTCGAATCCTTTTTAGAATCCGGTCATGCTCAGCTCGCTCCGGAAGCTCTCGACAATCTCAAAAAAGAAATTTTTCCGTCACTCTCTCGTGTCGCAATCAAGCTCGGCCTGGTTCACCTCGTCAGTTCTTTCCTCACACTGATGGCGTGTCCTCAGTTTGGCTTAAGACTTTTCTTTAACGGTCACGGACTCATGCACTACTTCATGAAAGCCGGCAGCGTCGCATGCTTTGGCTTCTGCGGAGCTTTTTACCTCGGCACCACTTTCTGGATTGCTAAGTTTGTCTTTGGCGAATTCGAGTGGAGTGTCTTAAAAAAGAACTCTGTCTTGAGCCTTGGTACTGTTGCTCTGGCATCCTTGGGCGCTTTTGCCATGCTCAACAGCCGCGAGTTGACCTTTGAAGTGGGCTTTGTATGGCTTTTAGGTGCGATCGTGAGTGCAACGATTCCGCTGCTCACTCAAGTGCGCCACCGCCCGCTTTTGAAAATCTAAAAAATCTCAGAATGAGATTTCTTGAATAAATTTTGTTAGACTTTCGACTGGAGTTTTCGCGAACTTCGACCGTTAGTTAAGTATGCGGTTTGTAAGCGGAATTTCAATATTACTTTGTTTATACTTCGTGCTTCCAGCTAGCGCCTTCGACCCCGCCTCCACCAATATGTTCTTGCGCGGGGAATGCCAACAATTCCTCGATAACAAGTGCACAAAAATGTCGACGGGTGTGCGCCGCTCGCTCGAGGCCTGTGCGATCAATCAAAAGGCTCATGAGTGTGATAAGATCGCCGCCGAAAATCCTGAGATCAAAGATCTCATCGTGAACTGCAACGCCAAAGAATTCTGCGAACAGCAAACCTACTCACCCACCGATGAAGCCCTTGCCTGCTGGAATGGCCTGAAGGGATCGGTCGTCGATACCGCAAAAGCGATTAGCTCGATCTTTACCGGCGCCTGGGACCGCATCAAAGCCGATCGTGAAAAGCGCGCCGCTTTTGTTGCTTCGTGCGACAAATCCATTGCTTGTAAGCGGGATCTCACCAAAGACTTTCCGTATCATGCAAAACTCAGCGACGCCGAACTCAACAAGTACTCCGCCGATCAACTTCTCCGCATGGTGGAGTATGATGCCATTGCAAGAAGTTACAAAGCCTACAACTACGGCGGCAAATCCGATGCAGTTCCAGCAGCAACAAAAGATCCCAACGAGGGTCTAAAAAAACTCCAGGCGCTTTGGGCGACGGCCAGCGAACTTGCTTCACAAAAATACCATCGCTATAGCTGCTACACGCCTGCTGCGAAAGAGGAACTCAAGTGCTACATCTTTGCCACCATCGTTGACCCCACATTTGTCGCTGGCAAAGGCGCAAAACTCCTCAAAGCCCGTCGCCTCCTTGAAGCCGTCGAAAAAGAAAAAGAGGTCACCGCAATCGCCGCCCGCGAAGTGCGCGCCCCTGTCAGATCCATCGGCAAAACGGAGTTCTCTAGCAAGTATTTGAACTACTCCCCGACGACGAAAGAGCAAAACCTGCAATGGATGGCCTTAGCTGAGAACGCACCAAAGAACACGAAATTCTTTGAAGTCGAAAACTCCGTCATGAAAAACTTGAACGACACGATGAAGGATAAAAACCTCGTCACCAGCCTCACCAACTACCACAAAGAGATTCTGCAAACTAAAACTGAAAAACTCATGGCCGACCTCAAAGCAGAGTTCCCGGATCTTGAGGTGGTTGCTTACTCCGATTTTAAAGCCAGCCGTTTTGCCTTTAAAGGGCAAGCCCCGCCCGATTTGCAACAACGCCTGAATCAGATCTTAAAAGACACCAATCAAGAGTTTTCGGATTTCGTTGTTAAAAATGGCATCGTCAAAGAATCCGAGCATCCCGAAAACTGGTTCCGCGCCGGTTACGGTGAAACCGCCGACCAAGCAAGTCTTGCTTCCCGATACTCACGACAAAGCAGCGAAAACTCTCTGCAGAGCTATGCCGCTTCCGAACTAAAATCCACAATGACGATGAAAGTGCGCTCGGTTGAGTCCATGCGCACGCAATTACAATCAGAGTTGGGACACACATCTCTGCTTGAGGGCACGACCAAGAAAACACTTTCCGCAGATGCCATTGATATTATCCGTAAAAATGGCAACGACGTCGCGAAAACTCAAGCAGACCTTAAAAATCGCTTTGGTCTTTCTGAAATCTCTGAAACTTCCGTCCGAAAAATGCAAACCTATGTAAAATCCGTCGACGAGTTCTCGCCAAGCATTCACATTGCTCAGCGCGAGATTTCACACTTAGATGAAGCCCAGTTCGGCGGTCTTTCTGCGGACATGGCCGGCATGGGCTCTAAAAACCTAAATGCCACGGCAAAAGCTCTCAGCGAATCAAAGAGCCTTGATGAGGCCCTCGCTCAAACTCGCAAATCCGAAAAGGCCATAACAACTCAGTTTAATAAGCAAAAAGAGACTTTCAAAAACGTCATCCAGGATGTGGTCGGCAAAGACCGCATTAAAACCATCTGTAGTGGGGACGACTGCACGGCCATTCCAAAGCAACTTTTGAGCGATACTGAAAAAGAAAAAATTCTGCAAAAATTAACAGATGCGGGATACTCGTCAGAATTCCGCCTGGCGTTTATTCCTGAAAATATCGCCGATGCCTCCGCCCGCACCCAGATGGCGGTTCACGGCGAAAGTATCGAAAAAGCCCTCCGTAAGAATCTGGCTGATAAGATGGAGCCGGCAAAACTCAAAGGCATTGTCTTTGGGGTTGATATGAAAACAACGAAGCTCAATCAGGGCGGAGTCAAACTGATCACCGCGAGTAGTTCGCAAGTGCGGCTGTCTTCAAGTGAAGAGCGACTTATTTCTGACAGCTTTCAAAAAGCCCTCGAGCAAGTGAACCAAGACCTTGCCAAAAGCGGCGCCAATGCGGGTTATCGCAGTTGGAATCCTTAGCCCTATTCAAAACTCAGAATGATTTCTAACGGAGTGTGATCGGAGCCTTTAAAGCCGTGCAGGACCTGGTTTTCATGGACATTAATTCCGCGCACAAAAATATGATCCAACTTAAAGAATCGATTATCGCCCTTAAAGTCCACTGGATAAAGTTTTAGCTGTGATAGCATTTGCACGAGTAAAATCCAGCGCCGCGTATTCCATGTATTAAAATCGCCGGCAAAAATAAGTGGCCCTTTGTGGGCCTCTATCTGTTGGATTTTTTCTTCGATGGATTTAATGAATAAATTCGTTGTGGTGAAATTGAGCGAATGCGTATTAATCACCATGAGCTTGTCTTCGCGGCCTTCGATTTTAAACTGAGATAGTAGCGCAATCTTAGGTGTCAGCAAAAACAACTCACGGCTTTTGGTGCGCACGAATTTTAAGTCATAGCTTTCCGCCCGGGCGCCAATCACCACGCCGGTGGCGTGATCGGGGTTCAGGTGAAAACTCGCCGCCATATTCCAAGCATAGCGCGAAAAATCATTGCGCCAGATATTCGGCATTTTGTGATCGGTGATGGCTTCTTGCAAAAGAACGAGATCATGACCTTTGATGATGTCACGGAATTCCGCTTCCCAGCGAGGATCTTTCCCCTTCCACACATTCCAGACGAGGACCTTCACATTTTTCTCTGGCAAGGTTTTTTCGCTATAGGCCCCGATCGTGATCAAACTCTCGTGGGCCGAGGGAACATAAAAAGGCGTTGTGAATAACTTCGACTTAGGTGACTTTGGCAAGGTACTCATCCAAAACAGTGGCCACTGGAAGTGCCTGGGCTTCATTGCGCTCTTGTTCCGCCAACAAGGTCGACAAATAGCGCTCCGTATAGCTTGGCACAATCACTACGATGTTCTTACCGCGGTTTTCTTCTCTGGCTGCGACTCGAAGTCCTACAGCGATTGCTGCCCCCGAGCTAATCCCCACAGGAATGCCTTCTTTTTTAATCACTTCCCGCGCCATTTTCATCGCGTCTTCTGAAGAGATCGTTTCAACACTGTCGACAACATTTCTGTCGAAATTCTTCGGCACAAAACCCGCCGCGAGACCTTGTATTTTGTGTGGCCCTGGCTTGCCACCAGAAAGCACAGGGCTCTCAGTCGGCTCAACTGCGATCATTTTCACTGCAGGCTTCTTAGCCTTCAGCACTTGACCGACACCCGTGATCGTTCCCCCCGTCCCAACACCTGAGACGACGATATCGACTTTTCCGTCGGTGTCGTTCCAAATTTCAAGGGCCGTTGTTTCACGGTGAATTTCAGGATTTGCCGGGTTCTCAAACTGACTTGGCATGAATGCATTTTTATTCTTATCAACGAGCTCGAGCGCCTTAGCAATGGCCCCCTTCATTCCCAGCGGGCCCGGAGTCAATACGATCTTCGCGCCTAAAAGCAGCAACAAAGTTCTACGCTCTTGCGACATTGTCTCTGGCATTGTCAGAGTCAGATTGTAACCGCGAGCCGCACAGATAAACGCCAGCGCAATGCCGGTATTGCCGCTTGTCGGCTCAATGACATCCATGCCCGGTTTTAATTTTCCCGCTCGTTCCGCAGTTTCAATAATATTCATGCCGATGCGATCCTTCACGGAGCCCAGCGGATTAAAAAATTCAAGCTTCAGTAACAACTTTCCCGGAAGATCTTTTCCGAGGCGTTGCATTTGTACGAGGGGGGTTCTGCCGATTGTTTTTGTAATATCTGAGTATATTTTCATGGCTGTCTCGCTCTCTCTGAGAAGAATGAGACTCTAGCTTAGCTTTTATTCCCTGCTAATTCCAGAATATGCAGATGTGTCATTTGTCATGATTATGTTTCAGGACTGAGGGCCGTGCGACAGTTCACAATGAACTAAGCCGCACGGATTTTGGCAGCAAGAGCCGCTTGCTGAGCAGCGGCCTCTTGTTTTTGCTCATGGTCTTCGATCATGTCATTCAAATAGTTCTGCGCTTGATACTTTGAAATCGCTGCGACAGCGTCCTTCTGCACATGCATGTGAGTGACACCTTGTTTTTTCAAGCGGTCCATTTGTTTGTTATAAAAGACCCCGCCCTTGGGAGTGTACAGGACGTATTTATTATTGTTTGGCAAATAGACATAGAGATCGAACTCCACTTGCCGGTCTCCTTGAAGTTCATTGAGGCTGATCTTAGCCATGTCTTTTTGATGAGAATCTTCAAGGATTGCTTTAATCGGACGGCGCGGAAAGAAGGCCATCGCCACTTCGTTTCCTTCGTGCACCGACTTACGCAAGAACTCTGCGTACTCCAACGCCCAAGGCTCGAAGTCCACTTGCTTGATTTTGATTTCCATTCCATCGTTATCAGAGACTTCCTCTCCGTTGTCTTTGAGGAATTTGAAAAGCTTTGCTTTCACCGAATCAATAAACACCTGGTCTATCTTGCGGTTTTTACCCATGACGGCGACGAGGTATCCCGAAAAACGCTCGGATTCAACGATGATGCACGCGGCACTGGTATTGTCCTGGGCCTTTTCTTTAACAACTCCATCACGAACCATCACCGACTCTTCAAGAGACTTCTGGGTTCCACGAGCGATCAAAGTTTGATTGGCATCACTGCGGGCGCGTTTTTCTCTAATGCGCTCGACGTGAGCGCGATCATCTTGCATCGGCGCCCAGTTGGAAGCCGCTTGGCGACGACGGTATTCACGCGAACCTAAACCCTCTTTAGGAATGCCGTCGCTGTCTTTGCCAGAAGAATTGTCGCCAGTACCTTCAGCACCCGGCGCACCACCACTCCAGCCATTTTCTCCATCAGCGCCAGGCTGCCCTGGATACCGAGGCTGACCGTTTCCGCCATCTTGCGGGTTGATGTAATTAGAACCGAAGCCATTGGGATTTTGAACATTGCCAAAGCCACCTTGGCCACCTGCTGGCGGAACGTAAGTGCCACCAGGCCCCGAGGAGCCTTTTTGCACGTAAGTTTGGCCGAAACCATTCTGCCCATTTTGCATTCCACCGGAGTTCTCTCCTTTGCCTTGCAAGTATGGGGGCAGAGAATTTTCCTGATTTTTATTTCCAGAGTTCATCGTCGGAATAAAATTCGACTCTGTCGGACGAACGTCGTCGTCATCAATGGCTGTGGCGACGATGTTGTTGTTATCGACTTTGTTGCTGGTCGCGGTCGTAGTGATGCTGCCCTCTTCGCCCAAGAGCTGAGCGAAAAGTTTGCCGGCATCGCCACCCATCTCGCCGCCGCCTTTGATTTCGATATTACCGTTACCACCACCCTTGATGGAGATCATATCGTTGCCGTCGGCGTCTTTCTGACCTTGGAACTTGTCGTTGGCATTCTGAACAGTCGCGCGAGTTTGTTGATCTTTGAGGTACTTATTCACGCAACGCTCGATCGCAGGGCCCGTGACTGGCGGATACACACGATACTCGGTCGCAGCTTCGTTCAGCATTTTGAAAGAAGTGGAGTTTTGATTTTCAGCAAAGGCGATGCAGGCAACTGGGAAAGCTTGAGCAAGAAGTTTAGGAAGAGCGCGGACTTTTTTATTGGGGTGATCAACGCTGATCAAGATGTAGCTAGGTTTGTTTGAAACGATTTGAACGAGGGCCTCTTTGAGATTCGCTGTGGAATAAAGTCTCCAGCCACGATTTCGCAAAAACGTTTCTACCACTGCCAACGATGAAACGTTGGATTTGAGGATAAGCATCGTCTTGGGTATTTCTACCCCTTGAGTTTCACTCATAACCTGCCTGTTCTTCCCTTTATTCCAGTAAGTCATTCAGTCTACTTAACGGAATATTTACCGGATCTTTACAGGTCTTTGACAGGGCCTAGGACTAACTATCGAACAGTTTATTGCGGTCGATGTGGTAAGGTCGTGCCAGAACACTTCAGAAGCCCGACCTTGCCTTGAGGAGA
>JAFEAQ010000023.1 GCA_018266295.1 Bdellovibrionales bacterium
AAGAAAACTGAAAGATCTTTTTTTTTTTTTTACATGGCATTCACAGCACAACACCAATGGTAAGTGTCGAAAAAATTCCTGGGAGTTGGTTCTTGCCATTTTTCCGACATTAATCTTTTTTTTCCTCTAACCATTTTTCGGAAATTCATTATTTTTTTGAAAGAGTTTAAAGAAACGGTGAATTTTTTTTTTCCTGATACGCACCTCATTCACGCAAAATAATTTTCTGCTGTTTTTCTTTGTCCATTCAGTTTTCTTCTTCTTTTTTTTTTTTTCGCCCCTAAAGACGACAAAGTGTACAAGAAGAAAGAGGGACTCACCAGACAAAGAAAACCTTGTTGTTGTTCTATGTTGAGAGGCGAGAATACGAAAGCAAAGCTGGCGTTCCGATCAATCTCTTGTTATCCTTCGTCGTCTTGTCGTTGGCTTCCTCTTTACTTAGAGTTACCTTAGACGCACGGTGATTGCCCCGCTTCTTCTCTGTGAGCCGAATCCCGCCGCCGCTTCCCCGCTTCGCTTCCCACGAGTCTCCGGAGCACCATCGGATTGCTCCTTGGAGGTCGGGCCAGATTCTGGTCACCCCCTTCTACCCATTGTCGGACTCGTGGTGTGGTTATGTACATGTGTGGTTTGGTGAGATACCGTGGTCCCCTAAAAGACCTTACGGGTATCTCGGTGCTTCAGTATCCATAGTGATTCTAGGAAGGAGGTACGACCCAAATTGACGAGGAATTGGCGGAATTGTTTGCCGTCCATGCCAACATAGCGTTGTAGCACCGTTGCTGTGTTTGATACGTAGCCTCGACTGCCTACCTCCACGCAGTGCAAGGTTACTGTTCTGCCCCTGTAAGCGCTTTTGGGATTTGTGTTCCATTCTTTCCGGATTGATTCAACGTTCTTCGTGTATTTTGCAACTTTGCGGTCGTGCGAGGTGATTGGGCCTTTTGCTTCAAAAGGGCACGTCAACTCAATGATGGTGAGGTCTCCATTCTGATGTGTGATCATGATGTCTGGGCGGGCGTTGGGGAGGTGTGTTCGCCATGCTTCATGAAGCATGGTGTCATCTCGCATGTCGTCGAGGTCGACCCACACCCTGAGTTGATGGTGGTCTTTGTCAGCCGCCAGGATGGCGGACGCAATCAGTTTGAGTACTTTGTCATGCCGGCGGGTGAAACGCCCTTGAGTCAATGATACTTGGCATCGATTGAGTACGTGGCAGATTGTTTGTGATTCAGCCCGACATAGGGGGCATATGTTGTTTTGGATAATCTTGGCTTGTGCTAACAGGGCACGCACCGGCCACCATCCACCGATGATTCGGCAAAACTGGTAGTGTGCCTTGTAAGGAAGTACTTGTGCTACTGCTTTTAGGAACGTATCTGTTTCGTGTTCAGCTCCTGGCATCGAGTACTCAATACAGTCCTCGAGCCATTTAGCCCTGTTGCCGACCTCTTTCTTCTTTTCTTCGCGCATAGTTTGTCGTACCTCGTTTCGAACGTTAGTCGTTTCCCCTCTTTCGTGGTTAGCGACAAGTTCCCTTAGAAACTTCCTGTCTTCGTGGTTGAAACGCGTGTCAAGCATCGCGGCATCTTTAGCGGCCTTCTTGACCTGAATGTCGTCGCTGTTCAAGCATAAGTTCAGTGTTAAACCCCGAGTTGAGCGATACACTCGTCGGACGTCCTCCACTCCTAGTGCCTTGTAGCTAGTGATCGCAGCGTGAGATGCCATTGTTGGTAGTCCCGCCCATTGCTTCATGGTTTGGGCTGCCTGGTGTTGCAGCGCTTTGGCCACGGAGTATGGGATGTTCGGGTAGATCGTGAAGTACCAGCGGAGGGCGTTCAACACTTTGGTTTCATAGAAGAAGAACTTAGCAAGGAGTGGGATTTCCATATTTCCAATCTTTGCCATACCATCGACGAGCGTACTCATCAGGAGTTGTTTCGTTTTTGTTGAACTCTGTTCTTGGGAGATGCTTACGTTGAGGCCAAGGAATTTGGTCCCTCCGTTTGCTAGTCCACATGGGATTAGTGTGCCCCCTTCAGAATAATCGATCTGAAAAGGTTCAGTTCGCGGTACAAGTTTGCCAAACCGCATTTGGATAATGCGACATTTGTTAGCGTTGGGTGTCATCCCGGTCCATCGGAATCCATCGATGAGTGCTTCCCATGCGATTTGAATTGCCCCTGGTGACGGGCATACCACCGTCAGGTCATCTGCATATGCCTTAAGGTAGTGCCGGTTGTATTTACCAAGTTTGGTCTCGCAGATACTCTGTTTTCGTAGCGCTGCCTGCAGTGCCACTTGGAAGAAAATGTTGAAAAGAAGAGGGGAGAGCGTATCTCCTTGCATGACCCCTTGCCCAACTGGAACCGGGAAGGTGCGCCATTCTTTGGTGGCAATAGCCATCGTTGTGCTTCCATAGATTGTTTTCAGATACTGGATAACGGTGTCACTGATCCCAATGTGTTCCAGGACCTGCCACAGTTTTTCGTGTGAAACACTGTTGTACGCTGCACGGAGGTCTACCAGGAGAACGTGTAGCTCAGGACATTTGTACTTCTGCTCCGGCGTTTTGACTGACCGGTAGGCTTGGAGCAGAGTTGTGATGTGTTCGACACAACCCGACACTTTGGGCGCAAACCCTTTCTGGATGTTGAGGTCGATGACTGCGTTGTCAAGGCAATGCTTCCATATCCTGTTTGCAAGTACCGAGTGAAGCAGTTTGCATGTGAGGCTCCCCACTGCAATGGGGCGAAACTCATCAATGTTTGTTGGGTCTGATTGTCCTTTGGGTATCATCCTTACTCGTACTGAGCACCATTCCGATGGGGGAGGGCATTTCCCCTCCAGCACTTCGTTGAATGCCCAGCAGAGTTTAGTCTTCAGTTCATTGCAGTCCAGAACAGCCCGGAGGATGTCACGTGTCACCCCATCTGCCCCAGGGGCCGACGCTGCCGTTTTCTTCGCCATTGCTGCGGTAATCTCTGATTCCGTGATTCGGGTGTGCACCAACTCCTCTTCCACCCTCGGCATGTACGCTGGAACGGGTTCCGAGGGGTACACCTTGGCATCAAACTCCCGATGAAGGTAGTCTTCCGCTTGTTGTTGAGTGCATTGCAGTTCAATATCTGACTTGGTACACATGTGTTTGCGGTACAGTTCCCACCTATTGGTGGAAAACAGGGCCTCATTTGCTTTCAGGCGTGCCTCTGCTGCCTCTCCCTGCCTGACTGCTTGTGCCATTCGACGATCATTTGTGGGGAACGCTGAAGGTCCTGGCATGGTTCTGATCTTCCTGCGATGTTGTTGGGTCTTCTTTGGTGTCACCGCCAACGCGTGGAGTGCCGCAAAGAAAATTTGCGGGGTAAGTCGATCTCCAAGTTTGACGACGTAGTCTCGAAGTTTGTTTGTTTCTTCCGCGTATGGAGACTCGGGTTGGGGCGTTGCTGACGTGAAAGCACGTGGTCGTCCCGCCGAATTGGTACGCGGGTTGTTGATCGTTATGTTAACTGATCCCGAGGCTAACGACGGGGCGATTGAAGTGCCTACCACAGGTCTTCGTTGCTCGAACTCTGGTAGGCTTCCTCCGTGTACTTGAGGTGAGGCTGCTGGCGCCCGAGGGCGACGCACCGGGATGTTGTTGTTGTTGTTGTTGTTGGTTGTGGAAACCGACCCCGCGGCTAACGACGGGGCGATTGAGGTGCCTACCACTGGTCTTCGTTGCTCGAACTCTGGTAAGTCTCCTCCTCGAGTCTGAAGTGTGGATGCGGTGGCGTGGCGGGGAGGTCCTGGTTCGCTCTCGATACACCCGTCGACAGTGAGATCATCTCCCCCTCGGCCGGTGCTTCGATGTTGCTGTTGTTTGTTGGAGTTATTATTATTATTATGATTGTTACGTTGGTCTTTTGGGTTGGAGGGAGCTGCCTGCGTGAGACGACCAGCCTCTACGGGCAGCTGCCCCAGTCAATGCTGCGTCGGTGCTCCCGTTCCTGGGGGAGGAGGGTCATTGTCCGCCACTTCCTCTGCCTGATCCGGTGCGGTGACATGGGGTTGAAGGTGATCAAATGTTGCAACGTAGTACGGGGACTTGAGGGACCCTCCCACGTGTCGTCGAAATTCCGGGCCGTCATGTTTGAGTGCATAAAAGCCACTGGACTTTGTTCGCACTAGTAACTCGTATTGTTGTTGATCGGGGACAGTTGCCTTCCCAATGGGCGACAGAATGAAGAGTGGGTTGCGTCCGATCGGAACATTTGCTTGTAGCATCGGAGCAAGCGCCAGTAGGTCCTTGAGTTCGTTGCCTTGCGGGACGATATCCGGTGTGATGGTTCCCACTGCTACTGCAAGGGGAGTTTTTTTTTCTTCCACTAACGCTTTCCGCAACGCAACGGCTGTACACTGGATGGTGTTTGGGGCCGTGCGTTGTCGTGGGCGGGTAGATGAAACCTTCGGTAGAGGGATGTTGTTGTTGTACAGCTCACGACATTTCTCGAGAATT